>BTUT01000378.1:0-3692 GCA_045862935.1 Acidimicrobiia bacterium | reverse complement strand
TGGCGAGGTGCAGCTCCCGGGGGACCTTGTAGCCCGCGAGGTGCGTGCGGCAGATCGCCTGGAGCTCCTCGAGGGTGGGCGCGGGCTCGCCGTCGCGCACCTTCACGACGGCCGCGACCCGCTCCACGAAGCGGTCGTCGGGCACACCCACCACCACCGCGTCGAACACCGCCGGATGCGCCTTGAGCGCGGCCTCGACCTCCTCGGGGAAGATCTTCTCGCCGCCCGACTGGATGCACACCGAGCCGCGTCCGAACAGTGTGATCGTGCCGTCGGCCTCGATCGTGGCGAAGTCGCCGGGGATCACCCAGCGCACGCCGTCGGGGTCGGTGATGAACGTCGCCGCGGTCTTCTCGGGGTCCTTCCAGTAGCCGAGCGGGATGTGGCCGCGCCGGGCGAGGTGCCCCGTGGCCCCCGAGCCGGGCTCGATCGGTCGCCCGTGGTCGTCGAGCACGCTCATCTGCTCGGTGACCGTGAACCGCGAGCCCTGCGCAGGGCCCTGGAAGTCCTGGACCGACCCGGCCGCGCCGGTCTCCGACGCCCCGAAGCTGTCGACCACGAACGCGCCGGGCAGCGCCTCGCGCAGGTGCTCCTTGATCGCGGGGGACAGGATCGATCCCCCCGAGCCGATCATCTTCACGCTCGACACGTCGACGTCGGGGGGGAGGTGGTCGAGCGCCTCGGCGAGGGGGCGGGCCATGGCATCCCCGACCAGCATCACCGAGGTGGCGCCGTTCTCGGCTGCGAGCCGCCACACGCGCTCACCGTCGAAGTGGTGATCGGTGTTCAGCACGACGGTCGCGCCGCTGTAGAAGTTGATGAAGCTCACCCACTGCCCTGCGCCGTGCATCATCGGCGCGTTCACGACCGCCGCGAGCGCCTTGTCGTCCTCGGCGACGCGCTCGGCGAGCTCCTCCGGCGTCACGATCGGCGGCTGACCGAAGCCGCCGCCGCCGAGAGCCGCGAAGAAGATGTCCTCGGCGCGCCACATCACGCCCTTGGGCATGCCGGTGGTCCCGCCGGTGTAGAGCAGGTAGAGGTCGTCGGCGGAGCGGGGCCCGAGGCCGTCGCGATGGGGCGATGCCGCGGCGAGGGCGTCCTCGTAGGCGACCGCCCCGAGGGACGCGAGCGCGGTCGCGCTCTCGGCGTCGTCGGCCCCGTCCTCGATCACCACGAAGTGACGCAGCTTCACCGCGTCGCCCGACCCGGCGACGACGTCCGCGAGCATCGCCGCGAAGGAACGCTCGAAGACGACGGCGACGGCCTCGCTGTTCTCGAGGATGTAGCGCAGCTCGTCGGCCACGTAGCGGTAGTTCACGTTGACGACCGCGTTGCGCGCCTTGTAGATGCCGTGCTGGGCCTCGATCCACTCCGCGCGGTTCCACGAGAGCACGGCGACCCACTCGCCGGGCTCGATCCCCGCGTCGCGGAGGTGGTGTGCGACCCGGTTGGCCCGCTCGTCGAGCTCCCGGTACGTGAGCCGAGTCGTCCCGGCGACGAGCGCGGTGCGCTCGGGGCAGGTGTCGGCGACGATCTCGAACAGGTCGGCGAGATTGAACTCCAAGGGCCGGCAGCCTAGAACATGCTCTCGTGAGCGAATCCAACAGCACCCGCAGCCCGCGCTGCACCGGCCTCAACCACATGGGCCTCTGCGTGCGCGATCTCGGCGCGTCCGTCGCGTTCTACCGCGACGTCGCCGGGTTCGAGGTGCAGATGGCGCCCTCCCGCATCGCCGGGGAGTGGTTCGACACGCTGACCCGCAACGACGGCGCCGAGATCGAGGTGGCGATGCTCGGTCTCGGGGGCTTCACCATCCAGCTCGTCCAGTACCACGCCGCCGGCGCCGATGCCGTCGAGCCGGGTCACCACCACGCGGGCAACCCGCACCTGTGCATCGACGTCGACGACGTGGACGCCAAGCACGCCGAGGTGGTCGCGACGGGCGAGCACCGGCCGACCGCGGTCGTCGACATCGCGACCACCGGGGTCCGCAGCTTCTACGTCGAGGACCCGGACGGGACGCCGGTCGAGTTCCTGCAGATGCCGTGACCGGGACACTGCTCGAAGGAAAGGTCGCGGTCGTGACCGGCTTGGGACCCGGGCTGGGGCGCGAGCTCGCGGTGCTCTTCGCCCGGGAGGGCGCGGCGGTCGTGGTCGGTGCGCGAACCGTGCCCTACGTCGACGAGGTGACGCAGGAGATCGCCGGCGCCGGCGGCTCGGTCGTGGGCGTGCCCACCGACATCACCGACCGCGACCAGTGCGAGCGCATCCTGGCGACGGCGGTCGACGAGTTCGGTGGGCTCGACGTGGTGGTGCAGAACGGCTTCGCCTCCCCGCCGTTCGTGATGTTCGAGGACGCCGACCTCGACGCGTGGCGGCGGACGATGGACGTCAACCTGTGGGGCAGCCTCCAGCTCGCGCAGGCGGCCGTCCCGCACCTCAAGGCGCGCGGGGGCGGGTCGATCGTCCTCGTGGGATCGATGATCATCCGCAAGGTCCTCCCGCTCCAGGGTGGCTACGCGATCTCGAAGGGCGCGCTCAACACCGCGGTGCAGCTGCTGGCGCGTGAGCTCGGGCGGTACCGCATCCGGGTGAACTCGATCGTGCCCGGCTGGATGATGGGTCCGTCGGTCGAGGGCTACTTCGACATGATGGATGCGCAGGGCAAGCCGCGCGACGCGCTCTACTCCGAGATCGCGTCGAACATCGCGCTCGGCGTGATCCCGACCGACGACGAGTGCGCACGGGCCGCGCTGTTCCTCGCGTCCGACCTGTCGGTGATGGTCACCGGTGCGTCCATCGACGTCAACGGAGGCGAGGTCTTCCACTGACCGGCTCCGGCGGCGCGGGCGTGGCGGGGAGCGCGGGCGGCGCGAGCGCGGGTGTGGCGGGCGTCGAGGCCGCCCTCGACACCGCCGCCGGGCGTCTCGGCGACGAGCTCGGTGTGAACGGCCCTGCACTGCTGCGCGAGCGGCGCGTGCTCCTCGGCATGGAGCCGATGGGCACCGTGTCGGCCGGGGGGACGTGTCGCCTCGTGCGCGGTGAGGACCGCTGGTTCGCGATGAACCTCGCGCGTGCCGACGACCGCGACGCGGTCGCGGCCTGGATGGCGCGCGAGTGGGAGCCACCGCTGTGGGACGCGGTGCTCGACGCCGCGGCGCACATGCCGGCTGCCGACGCCGTCGAGCGCGCCCAGCTCCTCGGGATCCCGGCGGCGGTGGCGGTCGCACCCGAGGAGTACGACGGTCCGACGGTCACGGTCGAGCCGGGCGAAGCGCGGTCCACGACGGGGTCCGCGCCGCGGCGCGAGCCGGTGCCCACGGTCGTCGACCTGTCGGCGCTGTGGGCGGGGCCACTCTGCACGAAGCTCCTGGGCGCCTCGCTCGGGGCGCGGGTGGTGAAGGTGGAGCACATCGCCCGACCGGACGGCGCCCGCGCGGGTCCGCCGGCGTTCTGGCGCTCGCTGAACGCCCACAAGGAGGAACGTCACGTGGACCTCGTGTCGGCAACCGGCCGGGCCGAGCTGTCGGAGCTGCTGGCGCACGCGCGCGTGGTGGTGACCGCGGCGCGCTCCCGGGCGCTCGCCCAGCTCGGGCTCGAGCCGGCGCGCCTCGCGGCGCGTGGGTCGGTCTGGGTGTCGATCACCGGCTACGGGCTCACCGAGGAGCGCGCCGACTGGGTCGCGTTCGGCG
>BTUT01000377.1:0-3695 GCA_045862935.1 Acidimicrobiia bacterium | reverse complement strand
GGCCTCAAGGAGAACGTGATCATCGGCAAGCTCATCCCGGCCGGGACGGGCATGCTCGAGTACCGCGAGATCACCACCGAGGCCCCCGACTACGAGCCCATGGCGTTCTACTCCTCGGAGCTCCACGGTGACTTCGACGGGGCCGAGTGGCTCGCCAACCTCAGCGCCGGGTCCGGGGGTGACGAGCCGGAGCCGGCCTACGCGACCGGTCTCCACGTGGTTCCCGAACCCGAGGTGCTCGAGGGGACCGGTACCGGCGACGTCTAGCCCCGGCCGGATCGCCCGCCGCGCCGGGCCGGCGGTTGCGGCCGCAGGCCGCCTCGCAGCGGGCCCGGCCGGGCCACTATCCTGACTGATCGGTTCGGCGCCCGTCTCGGCGGCGCGGGCCGGTCATCTCACGTCCGTTCCAGAAAGCCTCGAGGAAGCCACGCGCGTGCCCACGATCCAACAGCTCGTCCGCAAGGGGCGGGAGTCGAAGTCGACCAAGTCGAAGACGCCGGCGCTCAAGGGTGCTCCCCAGCGCCGCGGGGTCTGCACGCGCGTCTACACCACCACGCCGAAGAAGCCGAACTCGGCGCTGCGCAAGGTCGCCCGCGTCCGCTTGTCGTCGGGCATCGAGGTCACCGCCTACATCCCGGGCATCGGCCACAACCTCCAGGAGCACTCGATCGTGCTCGTGCGTGGAGGTCGCGTGAAGGACCTCCCGGGTGTGCGCTACAAGATCGTGCGCGGCGCGCTCGACGCGTCCGGCGTGGGCAACCGCAAGCAGGCGCGCAGCCGTTACGGCGCGAAGAAGGAAGGCTGATCCCCAGTGCCGCGCAAGGGTCCTGCTCCGCGTCGCGACCTCGTCCCCGACCCCATCTACCGGTCGGTCGTGGTCACCCAGCTCGTCAACAAGGTGCTCCAGCGCGGCAAGCGCTCGGTCGCCGAGCGGATCGTCTACGACGCGCTCGCCGACATCGAGAAGAAGACCGGTGGCGACCCGATCCCCACGCTGAAGCGCGCGGTGGAGAACGTGCGGCCCGCGCTCGAGGTGCGGAGCCGGCGCGTGGGTGGCGCCACGTACCAGGTTCCGGTGGAGGTGCGCCCGCGGCGCGCCACCACGCTCGCGATCCGCTGGATCGTCGGCTACTCGCGCCAGCGTCGGGAGAAGACGATGGCGCAGCGACTCGGAGCCGAGCTGCTCGATGCCAGCAACGGGGTGGGCGCGGCCATCAAGCGCAAGGACGACCTGCAGAAGATGGCCGAGTCCAACAAGGCGTTCGCGCACTACCGGTGGTGAGCACGGTGTGCGGCCGCTGACTCGGCACTGACCATCTCGGGCCGGGCCGATCGCCGGACCAGTCGCCGGACCAACCCCGCAGCCCGGCCATGGGACCACGGGCGCCACGTGTTGTCGCTCTCCGTCACCTGGTCGGACAGCCCCCGCGAAACGACGGACAACGACTCACGAGGACCATTCCATGGCGGTCGCCGAGAAGGACATCAAGGGCAAGGGGGGAGCGCTCATCCGCGACGTGCCCCTCGCGCGCGTGCGCAACATCGGGATCATGGCCCACATCGACGCGGGCAAGACCACGACGACCGAGCGCATCCTCTACTACACCGGCCGCACCTACAAGATCGGCGAGGTCCACGAGGGCGCGGCGGTCATGGACTGGATGGTCCAGGAGCAAGAGCGCGGCATCACGATCACGAGCGCCGCGACCACCTGCAAGTGGCGCGACACCTGGATCAACATCATCGACACGCCCGGCCACGTCGACTTCACGGTCGAGGTCGAGCGGTCACTGCGTGTCCTCGACGGCGCGGTGGCGGTGTTCGACGCGGTGGCGGGCGTGGAGCCCCAGACCGAGACCGTGTGGCGTCAGGCCAACAAGTACAACGTCCCGCGGATGTGCTTCATCAACAAGATGGACCGCGTCGGTGCCGACTTCTTCCGTTGCGTCGAGATGATCAAGGACCGCCTCGACGCCACCGTGGCGCTCGTGCAGCTGCCGATCGGAGCGGAAGGCGAGTACCAGGGCGTGATCGACCTCCTGGCGATGAAGGCTCTGGTCTGGTCCGATCAGATGGGCGAGAGCTACGACACCGTCGACATCCCCGCCGAGCTCGTGGACGACGCGGAGACCTGGCGACACGAGCTGATCGACGTGGTGAGTCAGTTCGACGAGGTCGTGCTGGAGAAGTACGTCGGCGAGGAGGAGATCACCGCCGAGGACCTGCGCAACGCGATCCGTGCGGCGACCGTCTCCGGCGAGGTCGTGCCGATCCTGTGCGGGACCGCGTTCAAGAACAAGGGCGTGCAGCCGCTGCTCGACGCCGTCGTCGACTACCTGCCGAGCCCGGTCGACATCCCGCCGGTCGCCGGCTCCGACGTCAAGACCGAGGAGCCGGTGGAGCGCAAGGCGTCCGACGACGAGCCGTTCGCCGCGCTCGCGTTCAAGATCATGAGCGACAAGCACGTGGGCAAGCTCACGTACTTCCGCGTGTACTCGGGCAAGCTCCCCGCGGGTGCGCAGGTGCTCAACGCGACCAAGGACCGCAAGGAGCGGGTCGGTCGGCTGCTCCAGATGCACGCGAACCATCGCGAGGACAAGGACGGCGTGTTCGCGGGCGACATCGTCGCGGCCGTCGGCCTGAAGAACACCACGACCGGCGACACGCTCTGCGATCCCAACCACCCGATCATGCTCGAGCGCATGGAGTTCCCCGAGCCGGTCATCTCGGTGGCCATCGAGCCCAAGTCGAAGGCCGACCAGGACAAGCTCGGTGACGCGCTGAACCGGCTGTCCGACGAGGACCCGACCTTCCAGGTCCGTACCGACGAGGACACCGGCCAGACGATCATCGCCGGCATGGGCGAGCTGCACCTCGACGTGCTCGTGGACCGCATGGTGCGCGAGTTCGCGGTGGCCGCCAACGTGGGCAAGCCGCAGGTCGCGTACCGCGAGACGATCACCGTCCCGGTCGAGAAGGTCGAGGAGCGCTACGTCCGCCAGACGGGTGGGCGCGGCCAGTACGGGCACGTCGTGATCAGCCTCGAGCCCACGGGCCCCGGCGGCGGGTACGAGTTCGTCGACAAGATCGTCGGCGGCGTGATCCCTCGCGAGTACATCCCCGCGGTCGACGCCGGCATCCAGGAGGCACTCGAGGGCGGCGTGATCGCCGGGTACCCGCTCGTCGACGTGCGGGCCATCTTGACCTTCGGGTCGTACCACGACGTCGACTCGAGCGAGATGGCCTTCAAGATCGCGGGGTCGATGGCGCTGAAGAAGGCGGTCCGTCAGGCCAAGCCGGTGCTCCTCGAACCGATCATGCACGTCGAGGTCGTCACGCCCGAGGACTACATGGGCGACGTCATCGGCGACCTGTCGTCCCGGCGGGGGAAGGTCGAGGGCATGGAGCAGCGCGGCACCTCGCAGGTGGTGCGCTCCCAGGTGCCCCTGAGCGAGATGTTCGGCTACGCTACCGACCTCCGGTCGCGCACCCAGGGGCGCGCGACGTACACGATGCAGTTCGACTCCTACCAGCAGGTCCCGGAGTCGATCGCGGAAGAGATCGTGAAGCGCGTCCGCGGCGAGTAGCCCGACCGCACCATCGAGGCACGTGTCTCCATCCCCGTTCCCAACACCCGCACGAGCAAGGTAGGAAGAGCGTCATGGCGAAGGCGAAGTTTGAGCGTACGAAGCCGC
>BTUT01000376.1:0-3697 GCA_045862935.1 Acidimicrobiia bacterium | reverse complement strand
CGACGATCGCCAGCGCGTCCTCGATGGGGATCGCGTAGCCCTGACCCGACGGGGCGGCCGGCATCCGCCAGCCGCGCTCGACCGAAGCGGCGGCGGTCATCCCGACGACGCGCCCCCGGCGGTCGACGACCGGGCCTCCGGAGTCCCCCGACTCGATGTCGGCGGCGACCTCGATGAGCCCTTCGAGGGACTGCGCGTTCGATCCGTCGGAGTCCGACGCGGTGATCTCGCGCTCCAGCGCCGAGATCCGCCCCGCGACGACCTTCGGACGCCCGCCCCGGCCGCCGGCGTTGCCGAGCACCACGATGGGATCACCGATCCTCAGGGTGGCCGACGTCCCCAGCTTCGCGACCGCCAGCCCCGAGACGTTCTGCACCCGGATGAGCGCGACGTCGTCGACGATGCTGTAGCCGAGCACCTTCGCGGCGCGGGTGCGCCCGGTCTGGCCGAACTCGACGTCGAGCTCGACGGCCCCCGCGATCACGTGGTTGTTCGTGAGCACGAGACCGTCGTCCGAGATCACGATGCCGGTGCCGGAGGTCCTCCCGCCACCCTCGACGCTGGCGTAGACGTTCACGACCACGTCGTCGACCGCATCGCCGAGGCGGTCCAGGTCGAGGCGACCCGAACCCCCGGACTGCGTGTCGGCCGCACCGGACCTCCCGGACCCTCCGGTCCCCCAATCACCCGGTTGTCCGCCGGACGCCGACCCGGTCGCGCCCGGCTGCGCGACGGGGCTCGGCAGCGTGATCGACGTGCCGTCGGTGAACGCCGCCACGGAGCCGCCGTCGTCGCTGCCGACCTGGTACCCGATGAGCCCCGGCACCAGGAGGCACATCCCGACCACGAGGCCGACGCCGATCCGCCGGCGCAGGGGGGACCGCACCACCGGGTGGGGTTCGAGTGTCGACGTCATGGGGAATCACCGACTTCCTGGGCCCGGTCCCCGGGGAGGCGGCCCTCCCGGGTGGGGTTCACCCTTCCACGCCCCCCGCAGGGGTGCGCGCGGCTTCCTGAGAAGCCTCGTACCAGTCTCTCAGGCGCGGAGCACCGCGTCGTGCGCAGCCTCCACCGCCGCGATCGCGCCCCGGCGCAGGTCGGCGACCTCCGTATCGGTGAGCGTCCGGTCGGGAGCCCGGTAGCGCAGCGCGAACGCCAGGCTGCGCCGCCCTTCGCCGAGCTGGGCCCCCCGGTACTCGTCGAAGCAGCGGACGTGCTCGACGAGCGCCCCGCCCGCGTCCTCCAGGGTGGCGACCACGTCGGCCGCGAGCACGCCCGAGGGGACAACGAACGCGAGGTCGATGGCCGAGGACGGGAACGGCGAGAGCGGTCGGAACTGGCGGTCGAGCCGCGGTGCACTGACGAGGGCGTCGAGATCGAGCTCGAGGGCCACCACCGGAGCGACCAGGTCGGACGCGCCGATCGCCGCGGGCGCGACCCGGCCCAGCACCCCCACCGTGACGGTCCCGGCCAGCACCCGCGCGGTGGCCTGCGGGTCGAAGCCCGGCCACTCGGCAGGCACGAAGCGCAACCCGGCGACGCCGAGGGCGTCCCGCAGCGCCCACACGAGGTCGGAGGCGTCGTACGCGTCCACGGGACGGTCGAACTCGACGGGCGAACGGCGCCGAGCCCCGCACAGCAGGGCCGCGACGTGCTCGGGCTCGCGCGGCAGCAGCTCATCCCCCTCGGGCGGGAGGAACACCCGCCCGAGCTCGAAGACGGCGACGTCGTGGCGTCCGCGGGCGAGGTTGTGGGCCGCCACGGACACGAGGCCGGGCAGCAGCGTGGGCCGGAGCACCGACTCCTCGGCCCGCAGGGGGTTGGCCACGCCCACCGGCTCCCCCGCACCGAAGCGGGTGGCGGCCGCCGGGGAGATGAGCGGGATCGTCACCACCTCCGCGAGGCCCGCGCCCACGAGCACGTCGCCCGCGGTCCGTCGGGCCTGCTGCGCGGGCGTGAGCCCGCCGACCTGGTGCTCGGGCCTCGGAACCGTCCGCCCGATCGCCGCGAACCCCACGCCGCGCGCCACCTCCTCCACGAGGTCGATCTCGCGCTCGAGATCGGGCCGGAAGGTCGGCGGGACCGCCTCGATCACCTCGCCGCTGCCGCTCACGTCGATGCCGAGCGGGCGCAGCACCGTGACGATCTCGGTGTCGGTGAGCTGGGTGCCGAGGACGCCGTTCACCTTGCTCGTGCGGAGCCGGATCACGGGACGCACCGCCGGGTGCGGGTACTCGTCGACCGGGTCGGGCGCGACCCGCGCGGCGGCCACCTCGACGAGCAGCTCCATGGCGCGTGTGGCCGCGGCGGCGACCGCGTCCGGATCCGTGCCCCGCTCGAAGCGCGCACTCGACTCCGAGCGCAGCTTCAGGCGCTTCGACGTCCGGGCGATCCCCATGCGCTCGAAGTACGCGGCCTCGAGCAGGATGCGGGTGGTCTCGCCGGACACCTCGGATCCGCCACCGCCCATGATCCCGGCCACGGCCTGGGGGACCCGATCGCCGTCACCGATCAGCAGGTCGGACCCCGCGAGGGCGCGCTCCACGCCATCGAGCGTCGTGATCGACTCACCGTCGGCCGCGAGGCGCACCACGATGCCCGGGCCGGCGAGGCGGTCGAGGTCGAACGCGTGCAGCGGCTGGTTGCGCTCCAACAGGACGTAGTTGGTCACGTCGACGACGTTGTTGATCGCCCGCACGCCCGCCTTCACCAGCCGTTCCTGCATCCAGGCCGGCGACGGACCGACGGTGACCTCGGCCACCCACGCCAGGTACCGCGGGCAGCGCTCGGGGGCCTCCACCACGACCGGGACCGACGTCGCGACGTCGGGGGCCCGCGGCGCGTGGGCCTCGGGCACCAGGAACGGCAAGCGGTAGTACGCGGCGATCTCGCGCGCGACGCCCACGACGCACATCGCATCAGGCCGGTTCGGGGTGATCGCCAGATCGAAGATCACGTCGTCGAGCCCGAGCACCGTCCGGATGTCGAGTCCCGGCTCGGTCGTCGCGTCGAGCTCGAGGATCCCGGCGTGGTCGTCCCCGAGGCCCAGCTCCTTCGCGGAGCACAGCATCCCGTCGGAGACCTGACCCCGGATCTTGCGGCGCTCGAGCACGAACCCACCGGGCAGCGTGGCCCCGACGGGCGCGAACGGCACGACCATGCCCGGGGAGATGTTCGGCGCGCCGCACACGACACGGGTCTGGCCGTCGCCGAAGTCGACGTCCGCCAGCCTGAGCTTGTCGGCGTCGGGGTGCGGCACCACGTCGAGGATCCGGGCCACACGCACGCCTCGCACTTCGCGACCCGGGCGCTCCACCCCGTCGACCTCGAGGCCGACCGAGTTGAGCGCGCCGACGAGCGAGTCGACGAGCGCGTCGTCCACCCGCGTGTCGACGGGCGTGAAGTCGCGGATCCAGGAGAGGGGCACGCGCACTAGTACTGCTCCAGGAAGCGCAGGTCGTTGTCGAAGAACGTGCGGATCTCGTCGATGCCGTAGCGGATCATCGCGATGCGCTCCAAGCCGAAGCCGAACGCGAAGCCCTGCCAGAGCTCCGGGTCGATCCCCACCGCGGAGAGCACGTTCGGGTCGACCATGCCGCAGCCGCCGAGCTCGATCCAGCCGGTGTGCGAGCAGACCCGACATCCGTCGCCGCCGCAGAAGACGCAGCTCACCGCGAGCTCGGCGGACGGCTCGGTG
>BTUT01000375.1:0-3698 GCA_045862935.1 Acidimicrobiia bacterium | reverse complement strand
GCGCTCGCCGGGGGTGGACTCGGCGTGCATGCCGCGGTGCTCCTCGGGCACTCGGCCCTCCGCCTGTACGTGATGGGTGCCGACGCGTGGGAGCGGAGCGCCACCGACGACGAGCGAGCCAGCATCGCGGCCCTCCTCGACGCCTCGGTGGCCGCCGGGGCGTTCGGCTTCTCCACCTCGTTCTTCGACGCCGACGCCCGGAGCCGCCCGGTGCCGAGCCGTCTCGCCGACGCCGCCGAGCACGACGCGCTGCTGGGCGTGCTCGGCGCACGAGACCGCGGCTTCGTGGAGTTCATCCCCAACCTCGTCTCGCCCGACGGCGAGGACGAGATGGTCGACTTCGCGATGCGCTGCGCGCGCCACGGCGTGGTGAGCACGATCAACGTGCTCGTGCACAACGAGTCGCAACCCGACTACGGCGATCGCGTCCTCCAGCTGTGCCGTGACCTCCGCGCGCGCGGCAGCGAGCTCTGGCCGCAGATGTCGCCGCGCACCATCGACTTCCGGATCAACTGGGAGACCTCGATGGTCTTCATGAACCTGTCGGAGTGGCACCGGATCCCGAACGCCGCCGACGACGCCGCGCGGGCGGCGCTGCTGCGCGATCCCGCGTGGCGGGCGGGGGCACGGGCCCAGTGGGACGCGACCGAGCGCGGGATGTTCCCCGTGCGGCATCCCGGGCGCGTGCGCTTCATCGAGGTCACGCAGCCCGCGCTCGAGCCGTGGCTCGGTCGCACGCTCGCCGACCTCGTGGCCGAGCGCGGCGGCCATCCGTCGGACGTGCTCGCGGACTGGGTGCTCGAGAACGATCTCCGGCCCGGCGTGCTCGTGACGGGGGTCGCCAACAGCGACGTGGACGCCGTGGCGCGCCTGCTCACCGAGCCCGACACGCTGGTGGCGTCGAGCGACGCCGGCGCGCACGTGCAGATGATGTGCGCCGCGGGCGACACCACGCTCTACCTCGCGCGCCACGTGCGAGACCGGGGTGACGTCTCCCTCGAGCAGGCCGTGCACGAGCTCACCGGCAAGCAGGCCGACGTCTTCGGGTTCCACGACCGCGGCCGCATCGCCCCCGGGCTCGCCGCCGACCTCACGGTGTTCTCGCTCGACGACCTGCACTGGGACCCCGACGTGTTCGTGGACGACCTCCCCGGCGGTGCGCGGCGCCTGCGCCGGCCCCCCGGCGGCTACCGGTACACGATCGCCAACGGCGGGATCACCCAGATCGAGGGTGAGCTCACCGGTGCCACCCCCGCGGGTGTCCTCGACTCCGCCGTGGGCTGAGCCGGCTCACGACGCCACCCGCATCGCCGCGACGAGGTGCGCGGCGAGGGAGTCGACGGTCTCGTGGGCGTTGAGGCCGCTCGGGTTGGGCATGAGGTAGACCGGGCGCCCACCGAGGGATCGCGGCTGCACGCCCGTGACCGCCGCCCGGTCGACGGCCGCACGCCAGCCCGTGAGCCCCGCGACGCACACCACGGCGGGCCGCATCCACGCCACGAGGCGCTCCACGCGCGCGACGCCCTCGCGGTACTCGGCGCGCGTGAGGTCCGCGGCCGACGGCGTCGCGCGCTTCACGAGGTCGGTCATGCCGACCCGGTCGACCCGGACCGCATGCCACGGATCCCGATCGCGAGTGACCAGGCCCGCCGCGAGCGCAGCGGGCCAGAACCGGTTCCCGGGCCGTGCGAAGCCCACGCCCACGTCGGCTGCGTACTCGCTCGGGTTCAGGCCCACGACGAGCATCCGCATCCCGGGAGTGACGAGGTCGGCCAGACTGCGGCGCCGCTCGGCCTCGACCTGCACCCACTCTCCGCCGTCGTGGTCGCACACCGTCACGTCGAACCCGGCGCCGGTGAACACGTCGCGCAGGGGACCGGGCTCCCATTCGGCGAAGAACCTCCCGGGGAAGTCGTCGTCGGGGATCGCTCCCTCGTGGACCCCGAACCGCATGGTCGCGTCGACGCGCGCGCCCACGGCGAGCGCGCGATGGAGGTCCGCGAGCGCGAGCGGCAGGTCGGTCCGGGGCACGTGGAGATAGCTGGCGCGTGCCCACGCGGCGGCGAGCGATCCTCGGCGCAACGGCAACGCGGCGAGATCCGCTTGCACGGGCCATGCACGCGGCTCGTGCTCGCGCGCGAGCTGCACCATCGCGCGGGCGGCGTCGAGCGCGACCACTGGGGTGCCGAGGAACGGGAGGTGCTTGCCCGGACCACACCCGAGGTCGGCGCGCACCGCGCCGCTCGGCAGCGTCGCACCCAGCGCCTGCGCCCGCTCCGCGTAGCGCGCCGGACGCGCGTCACGCCACCGTCTCGCGCCCTCCTCGTACACCGCGATCGTCCGCGCGTCCACCATGTGATCATGCCTCCCGGGAGCGGTCCGTATCCTCGTCCGATGGCGCTCTTCGGCGAGGTCCGCATCGTCCCCCACGTCCCCGCGGCGTTCACCGAGCTCGTCACGGTCGAAGCGCCCCAGTCGATCGCGCTCTCGGGCGGCGACACCGCGCGGGCGTGCTACGCGCTCCTCGGCACTGCCGCCAACGTGGACTGGTCGGGCGTCGAGGTGCTCTTCGGCGACGAGCGGTGGTTGCCGGTGCACGATCCCGACTCGAACGAGGGCATGGCCCGCCTCGCGTTCCTCGACGAGGTGGACCCTGCGTGGGTGCACTCGATGCGGGATGCCGGGTCGACTCCGGAGGAGGCCGCGGCCGCCTACGACGCGTTGCTGCGTGGCTTCGGGCCGATCGACCTCGTCCACCTCGGGCTCGGGCCCGACGGGCACACGGCGTCCCTCTTCCCGGGCGCCGCGGCGCTCGACGAGACCGAGCGGCTGGTCGTGGCGACCCAGGACGGCGCCCATCCTCACCAACGCATCACGCTCACCTACCCGGCGATCGTGCGAGCCCGGCTCGCAGTGTTCACCGTCGCGGGCAAGGAGAAGCGGGAGGCCTTCGCGCGGGTGCAGGGCGGCGAAGACCTCCCCGCCGCGCGCGTGCGTGCCGAGCGCGTGGTGTGGCTGGTGGACCCGGAAGCCCTGGGCTGAGGCGTCGTCTAGCGTGTCGGTGTGCTCACCGCGCGCGAGGCCCACGAGCTCGCCCATCGGCCGGTCGACGAGCTGATCACGGCCGCCGCGCGCCGGCGCGACGCCGCGCACGGCGATCGCGTCACCTTCTCCCCGAAGGTCTTCGTCCCCCTCACCATGCTGTGCCGGGACCGGTGTGGCTACTGCACGTTCGCCAAGCCGCCGGCCCGCCTCGACGCGCCGTTCCTCGACCTCGACGCGGTGCTGGCGATCGCCCGCCACGGCGCCGCACACGGTTGCCACGAAGCGCTCTTCACGCTCGGTGAGGCCCCCGAGGACCGCTACCCCACCGCCGCCGAGTGGCTCGCCACGCGAGGGCACGCGTCCACGATCGACTACCTCGCCGAGGCGGCGCGGGTCGTGCTCGACGAGACCGGCCTCCTGCCCCACGCGAACGCCGGCGCGCTCCACGAGACGCAGCTCGAGCGGCTGCGCGCGGTGAGCCCGTCGCAGGGAATGATGGTCGAGACGCTGGCCGCCCGGCTCGGCGCCCTGCCCGCGTTCCGCGAGGCGGCGATCCCGGCCTGACCGGGCGGCCCGCTGCGGCTCAGGACGGCAGGGCGGCGGCGAGGCGCGGCTCGTGGCTCGGGTCCGGCCGCGGCGCCGACCGATCGGGG
>BTUT01000374.1:0-3705 GCA_045862935.1 Acidimicrobiia bacterium | reverse complement strand
CGTCCATCTCGAGCACGTTCTTGCGGTGGGTGGGCGGGAACGCCGCGTTCACGAGCACGTCGATGCGCCCCAGCTCCGTGTGCGCCCGGTCGGCGAGGGCAGCCACTGCGTCGCGATCCACGACATCCGTCGGAACCGGGATCGCGCGCCGGCCGCTCCGCTCCTCGACCTCGGCGGCGACCGCTTCGAGCGAGGCCGCGGTCCGCGCCGCGAGCACCACGTGTGCACCCTCCTCCGCGCACCGCAGTGCGAGCGTGCGACCGAGGCCGGGCCCGACCCCACAGATGACGGCGACGCGGTCTTCGAGCAGCACGGCGGCCGTCAGATCCCGTACACGCGCGCGGCGTTGCCCGCGAGCACCTGGTCGCGGGCGTCGTCGGACATCCCGGCGGTGAGGCGCGCGATGTGCTCTCGGGACCGCGGCCACAGGCAGACGCTGTGGGGGTAGTCGGTCGAGAACATGGAGCACGCGGCGAGCTCCGGGGCGAACCCCTCGGCGATCATGCGGAAGCCGAGGTCGTCGTCGAGGACGGTGACGAAGAGGTTGACACCCAGGTGCTCGCTCGGGCGTCGATCGATGCGCACCCCACCCGTGGCCCGGTAGTAGGGGTTGTCGAAGCACTGGTCCATCGTCTGGGCCCAGAACGGCAGCCACGAGCAGTTCACCTCGGCGCCCACGACCCGCAGCTCGGGGAAGCGCTCGAACACGCCGCCGTAGGTCATGTAGGTGAACGGCTTCGCCGCGGAGAAGAACCGGTACACCGTGCCGCTCACCGTGACCTGCTGGTTCACGAGCTCGTCCCAGTCGGCCTCGCTCGGCCGCCCGCCGAACGTGCGGTGGAAGCTCAACGCCAGGTCGAGCTCGACCGCCGCCGCGTAGAGCGGGTCGTAGTACGGGTCGTGGTACGGACGCTGCGGGTTGCCGGGGATGAAGGCACCGCGCGCGCCCTTGGACGCGACGCGCCGCAGCTCGGCGACCGCGACGTCGGCACCGTCGTCGACCGGCACCATCGGGAGCCCGACGATCCGACCCGGTGCCGCGGCCTGGAACTCGTCGAGCAGCCAGTCGTTGTAGGACCGCATGCACGCGAGCGCGAGCTCACGGTCGGGCTCGATGTAGGTGAAGATCGCGTTCGCCGGGTAGACGATGCTCACGTCGATCCCGTCGATGTCCATGTCCGCCGCGTGCGCCGCACCGTCGTAGTTGCCCGGCAGGATCTCGTCGTAGCGGAGCCCGCTCACCTTGCCGTCCGTGCGCCCGGCCATCGCCTCGACCCCGAGCGTGCGCTTCGGCGGTGCACCGTCGAAGCTCCAACCCTCTCCGCCGTCGTCGCCGGTCATCACCTTCGGCGCGCGGTCGCGGAGGTGTGCCGGCACGTGGTCGAACACGTGGGGCGGCTCGGTGATGTGGCAGTCGGCCGAGATGACACGCGCCGCCGGGCTCACGACGCGACCGTCGCGCTGGCCGGAGCCTCCACGAGCTCGGTCGGCAGGTAGCCGTCGGGGAAGCGGTACAGGTCGAGCGCGTTGTCCCAGAGGATCTTGCGCTTCGTCGCCTCGGTGATCTGGTCGGGCAGGAGGTCGAGGAAGTGGTCGGTGGCGTGCGGGTACTTCGAATCGGGGTGCGGGAAGTCGGTCTCGAACACGATGTGGTCGTCACCGAGCCAGCGGATCACGTCGGCGACGAACGGGTCCTCGCACTCGGTGGAGATCCAGCAGTTGCGCCGGAAGTACTCGGTCGCGCTCGTCGTGAGGTCGGGGAACTCCTGCGCGCCGGCCAGCTCGAGGTGCTCGTCGATGCGGTGGAGCCACGAGGGGAGCCAGCCGCAGCCGGCCTCCATGTACGCCGTGCGCAGGCGCGGGAACCGCTCGTAGACGCCGTTCACGATCATCGACATGCACGCGTACTGCGCCTCGTGGCTGTGCACGACGGTGTGCCACTCGGTGAAGGTGAAGAAGCGGTCGGAGCCGGCCGTCGGGGCGTTGAGCCCCATGAACTCGTGCGTCGCGAACGCGCAGTCGAGGTCCTGGAGGAGCTCGTAGACGGGGTCGTAGTACCGGTCACCGAGGTTGCGGTGGTTGAACTGGTTGGGACGCGTCCAGAAGCAGCGGATGCCGAGCTCGTCGTGCGCGTACTGGATCTCCTCCACCGCGCGGCCCACGTCGTTGAGCGGCACCGGTCCCGAGGTGATGACCTTGCCACCCGAGACCTCGCGCATCTCCGCGCCCCAGCGGTTGTACGCGCGAGCCATCGCGGCCTGGAGCTCGGGGTCGATGCCCTCGAGCCACATGTCGTACTCCGGCCCGTAGATCACCATGACGTCGACGCCCTCGACGCGCAGCGCGTCGGCGACGCGGTCACCGGTGAACCCCTCGATCACCATGTCGCCGTACTGGGCGATCATGTCCTCGGTCGTCCAGTTGATCGCCTTCTGGAAGTTGCCGTAGATGCTCGTGGGGTGCTGGGACCAGCGGCCGTCCACGGTCACCGGGTTGTAGTGGTCGAAGCCCGGCGGTGCCTTGCGGCCGATGCGGTCGCGGTACTTCGCGTCGAGGAACCGCGACCACAGGTCCGCCGGGTAGATCACGTGCGCGTCCGCGTCGAACACCTTGAACCCGCGCTTCATGGCTCCCCCTCCACCCCCTTCACACCGGCGCCCACCGCCGGAGGCCACATCTTGATTCAAACAGTCGTTTGAGTCAAGTCCGCCCCCGCTCCGGGACCGGCTTGCCATACGCTCCGGTGCATGCAGGCGATCGTGGTGCACGACCCGGCCGAGGGGCACCGCCTCGAGGCGGTGGAGGTCGACGAGCCGCGAGCCGGTGAGGTGCTCGTGCGCCTCGCCGCCTCGGGGGTGTGCGGGTCCGACCTGCACGTCCTGCACGGTCGCTCCACCGTCGCCAATTTCCCGCTGGTGCTGGGCCACGAGGGCGCCGGGATCGTCGAGGCGGTGGGACCCGGGGCGGGCGACCTCCACGTGGGCGACCACGTGGTGATCGCCCTCTACGGTCCGTGCGGCCACTGCCTGCCGTGCCGGCGGGGCGACCTCGTGCACTGCGACGGCCCGGAGCGGATCGCGGCCATGACCGGAGAGATGGCCGACGGGAGCAGCCGCCTGCGCCAGGGCGACACCCCGCTGCACCCGTTCGTCGGCATCGGCTCGCTCGCCGAGTACGCGGTGGTGAGTGCCGCGCAGACGGTGGTCATCCCCCGCGACCTGCCGCTCGACGTGCTCGCGCTCGCCGGCTGCGGGGCGACGACCGGGCTCGGCGCGGTGTTCAACACCGCGCGCGTCGCTCCCGGCAACCGGGTCGCGGTCGTCGGCTGCGGAGGCGTCGGCCTCAACGTGATCCAGGGGGCGCGCGTGGCCGGTGCCTCGACGATCATCGCGATCGATCCACTCCCCCACAAGCGCGACCTCGCATCCGATCTCGGAGCGACCCACTGCGTCGATCCCTCCGAGGGGTCCTTGCGCGACGCGGTGCACGCGATCGTGGCCGGCGGCGTGGACGTGGCCTTCGAGGTGGTGGGCGATCCCGAGATCGTGGCCACGACGTTCGAGCTCACGCGCCCCGGTGGGACGTGCGTGATGGTGGGCGCACCCGGCCCGGGGAGCACGATCTCGATCAGCGGGACGTCGCTGTTCATGGAGCGACGGCTCGTGGGGTGCGTCGGCGGCAGCAACGTGCCGGCGCGCGACATCG
>BTUT01000373.1:0-3739 GCA_045862935.1 Acidimicrobiia bacterium | reverse complement strand
GCCGCCGACGCCGAGGGCGCGACGAAGCTCGCGACCCTCACGGTGCGCGGGGCTCGCAGCACGGAGGAAGCGCGGCGCGCGGCACGGAGCGTCGCGTCGAGCCAGCTCGTGCAGTGCTCGCTCTACGGGCAGGACCCGTACTGGGGGCGCGTCCTCTCCGAGCTCGGGGCGAGTGGCGCGTACCTCGACCCCGAGCGCGTCGACATCGCGTACAACGGGGTCACCGTGTGTCGCGGCGGCGTCGCCGCGCTCCACGACGAGACCGCGCTGCGGGCATCCATGGCCGAGCGCGCGATCGACATCGACTGTGACCTGCACGCCGGGCACGGCGAGGCGCGCGTGCGGTTCACCGACCTCACCCACGCGTACGTCGACGAGAACATGGGGACGAGCTGATGACGCGACCCGTCCCGCTCGACGCAGGCGCCCGGGCGCACGTCCTCGCCGAAGCGCTGCCGTACATCCGCGAGTTCTCGGGGAAGACGGTGGTGATCAAGTACGGCGGGCACGCGATGGAGGACCCGGCGCTCGCCGAGCTCTTCGCACAGGACGTCGTGCTGATGCACCTCGTCGGCATCAACCCGGTCGTCGTCCACGGTGGCGGGCCGCAGATCAGCGACCTCATGCAACGCCTGGGCAAGGAGCCCGAGTTCGTGGACGGGTTGCGCGTCACCGACGCCGAGACCGTCGACATCGTGCGGATGGCGCTCGTGGGCAAGGTGAACCGCGAAGTCGTCTCGGCCATCAACCGGCACGGCTCCTACGCGGTGGGGATCTCGGGTGAGGACGCCGGGCTCCTCACGGTCCGCACGCGCGACCCGCGCCTGGGCTTCGTCGGCGACATCGAGGAGGTTGCGCCGGCCATCCTCGATCGGCTGCTGCGGGAGAACCTCATCCCCGTCGTCGCCACCGTCGGGGTCGACGAGGCGGGCCAGGCGCACAACGTCAACGCCGACACCGTCGCCGCGGCGATCGCGGGTGCCCTCGGCGCCGAGAAGCTGGTGTACCTCACCGATGTGCTCGGCGTGTACGAGGACTATCCCGACGAGTCCAGCCTGATCTCCCAGACCGACGTCGTCGGCGCGCAGCGCCTGCTCGCGGCCGGCAAGGTGGGGGAGGGCATGATCCCGAAGCTGCGGTCGTGCATCGACGCGCTGAACGACGGCGTGGGTCGGACGCACATCCTCGACGGCCGTGTGCCCCACGCGCTCCTGCTCGAGTTCTTCACCCGCGAAGGGATCGGCACGATGATCACCCGGGACGGAGGCGGCGCGTCGTGAGCACCTCGCCGATCGGCACCCGCACCTCCGCCGCACCCGGCGCACCCGGCGCACCCGGCGCACCCGGCGCACCCGGCGCACCCGCCGCACCCGGCGCACCCGCCGAGGCCACCGGGCCTGCTCCGCTGGACTTCGACGAGATCGTCGCGCTCGACGCGGGGAACGTGATGCAGACCTACGGGCGCGCACCGGTGGCGTTCGTGCGCGGCGAGGGCACGGTCCTCTACGACGCGGCCGGACGGCGCTACCTCGACTTCCTCTCGGGGCTGGCGGTCACCTCGCTCGGCCATGCCCACCCCGCGGTCGCCGAGGCGCTGGCCGCGCAGGCGAGCACGCTGCTGCACGTGTCGAACCTCTACTACAACGCGGTCCAGCCCCAGGTGGCCGCGCGGCTCAACGCCCTGCTCGGCGGGGACGGCCGCGTGTTCTTCTGCAACTCGGGCGCCGAGGCGAACGAGTGCGCGATCAAGCTCGCCCGCCGCTACGGTCAGACGCACGGCGGTCCGCAGCGCTTCCACGTGGTCTCGGCCTACGGCTCGTTCCACGGCCGGACGCTCACCACCCTCGCGGCGACGGGTCAGCCCCAGAAGCAGGAGACGTTCCAGCCACTGCCCGTCGGGTTCCGCCAGGTCGCGTTCGCGGACGTCGACGCGCTCACCGCCGCGCTCGACGAGCGTGTGTGCGCGGTACTCCTCGAGCCGGTCCAGGGTGAGGGGGGCGTCCAGCCCGCACCTCCCGGCTACCTCGAGGCGGTGCGCACGTTGTGCGACGAGCGTGAGGTGCTGTTGGTCATGGACGAGGTGCAGACCGGGCTCGGGCGCACCGGTGCGTGGTTCGGCTTCCAGCACGCCGACGTCCGGCCCGACGTCGTGACGATGGCGAAGGCGCTCGGCAACGGCGTCCCGATCGGCGCGTGCTGGGCCCGCGACGAGGTGGCCGCCGCGTTCGCGCCGGGCGATCACGCCACGACGTTCGGCGGGCAGCCCCTCGCCGCGAGCGCGGCGCTCGCAACCCTGGGGGTGATGGAGGCCGAAGACGTCCCGCGGCGCGCCGCCGCCGCCGGCGCTCGGATCACCGACGCGCTCCAGGCGACGGCCGGCGTGCGCGCGGTGCGGGGCCTGGGGCTGCTGATCGCCGCGGAGCTCGCACCCGGGATCGACGCCAAGGTGGTCGCCGAGACGTGCCTCGCACGCGGCCTCGTGCTCAACGCGGTCACGCCGACGGCGCTGCGGCTCGCGCCGCCCCTGCTCGTCGACGACGCCGAGATCGCGGAAGCGGTCGCCATCCTCGCCGCGGTCCTGGCCGACTGCCGGTCGGGAGCGGCCGGGCCCGAGACCGCCGACGACGCCCGGATCGGTGGAGCCGTGGAAGGGACGACGGCGGGTCGCCATGACGAGGAAGGAGCCGACCGATGAGCCTGGTTCGCCGGCTGCTCGAGATCGACGATCTCGATCGCGCACAGTTCAGCGGGCTCATCGAGCACGCGATCGTGTGGAAGCGCGACCCCGCGTCGTTGCCGCGGGTGCTCGAAGGTCACGCCGTCGCGTTGCTGTTCGAGAAGCCGTCGGCCCGCACCCGGGTGTCCACCGAGATCGCAGTGCACACCCTCGGCGGTCAGCCGGTGGTGATGCGCGGTCGCGAGGTCGATCTCGGCGTGCGCGAGTCCGTGGAAGACGTGGCCCGGGTCCTCGGAGGCTACTGCTCGGTGATCGCGGCCCGCGTCTTCGACCACGGTGCGCTCGAAGCGATGAGCGTGGCGGTGGAGACACCGATCGTCAACCTGCTCTCCGACCGGGCGCACCCCTGTCAGGCGCTGGCCGACTTCCTCACGCTGCGTGAGCACTTCGGTGTCCTCGAGGGCCGCCGCCTCACCTACGTGGGTGACGGGAACAACGTCGCGGCTTCGCTCGCGTTCGGCGCGGCGCTGGCCGGTGTCGAGCTCACGGTGGCGACACCCGTCGGGTACGAGCTCGACGAGGACGTGGTCGCGCGGGTGCGGAACCTCGGCGGTGCGCTCGAGCAGTCGAACGACCCGCACGAGGCCGTCCGTGGCGCGGACGCGGTGTACACCGACGTGTGGACGTCGATGGGTCAAGAGGGCGAAGCCGAGGCGCGACGGGCCGCGTTCGCGGGGTTCGGTGTGGATGCCGCGCTCATGGCCGCGGCCGGACCCGGCGCGGTGTTCATGCACTGCCTGCCTGCGCACCGCGGTGAGGAGGTGAGCGCCGACGTGATCGACGGCCCGGCGTCGCTCGTCTGGGAGCAGGCCGCGAACCGCATGCACAGCGTCCGCTCCCTGCTCGCCTCGCTCGACGTGCGCCCGGCCGAGCCGGGTGGGCGCCGCCGGGCCCCGGGAGGTTGACGTGGCGACCCTCGGCAAGCCCCAACGCCAGCACCGCATCAGCCGCCTCCTCGAGGAGCAGCCGATCTCGAGCCAGGCCCAGCTCGTGGAGCTGCTC
>BTUT01000372.1:0-3761 GCA_045862935.1 Acidimicrobiia bacterium | reverse complement strand
CACGCCGCCCCGGCGCCCACGAGTGCCACGACCGCCAAGGCTGTCGTCACCGACGTTCGTCCTCCGGAGCGACGTCGAAGTACCGCCGGCCCGCCACCTCGGGAGGTCGGTACTCCTGTTCCACCCAACCGCCCGGCTCGTCGTGGGGATACCGGTACCCCTCCCCGTGGCCGAGCCGCGCCGCGCCAGGGTAGTGAGCGTCCCGCAGGTGGGGAGGGACCCTGCCCGCCGGGTGGTCGCGCACGTCGGCGGTGGCGGCCTCGAGCGCCACGAGCACGGCGTTCGACTTCGGGGCGAGCGCCAGGTGCAGGACCGCCTGCGCGAGGTTCAGGCGGGCCTCGGGCAGACCCACGTACTCCAGGGCGCGGGCCGCGGCGTCGGCCACGAGCAGCGACTGCGGGTCGGCGAGCCCGATGTCCTCCGAGGCGAGGATCACCAACCGCCGGGCGATGAGGCGCGGATCCTCGCCGGCGGCCAGCATCCGGGCGAGCCAGTACAGACCCGCGTCGGGGTCCGAGCCGCGGATGCTCTTGATGAACGCGGACAGCACGTCGTAGTGGTCGTCGTCGCCGTAGTGCAGGGCACGCAGGGAGAGCGCGGCCTCGGCGTCGACCAGCGAGATCGCGGTGCGACCGGACTCGAGGCACAGCGCGGTCGCGACCTCGAGCGCGGTGAGCGCGTGGCGCGCGTCGCCCTCCGCATGCGCGGCGATGTGCGCGGCCGCGTCGTCGTCGAGCGTGAGCCCGTCCGCGCCGAGCCCCCGGTCGCGGTCGGCGATCGCACGGTCGAGCAGCAACCGCAGCGACGCGTCGGTCAGGGGCTCGAGCCGCAGCAACGTGGACCGGGACAGCAGCGGACCGGTGAGCGAGAAGAACGGGTTCTCGGTCGTCGCGGACACGAGCACCAGCAGGCCCTCCTCGACGTGCGGGAGCAGCGCGTCCTGCTGGGTCCGGTTGAACCGGTGCACCTCGTCGAGGAACAGGATCGTGCCCTGGGACCGCTCACCGAGTCGCGCGCGTGCCCGGTCGACGACCTCGCGGACGTCCTTCACGCCGGCGGTCACCGCCGAGAGCGGTTCGAACGCCTTCTCCGTGGCGCCCGCGACCAGCCGGGCGATGGTCGTCTTGCCGGTGCCCGGGGGGCCCCAGAGGACGACCGACGACAGACGGTCCGCCTCGATGAGGGCACGCAGCGGCTTGCCGCGCCCGAGGAGGTGCTCCTGGCCGACCACCTCGTCGAGCGAGCGCGGACGCAACCGTGCGGCGAGCGGCGCGCGGCGCGCCAGCCGCTCCTCGACCGCGGCACTGAAGAGGTCGTCGGCCACCGACGGCATCGTAGGCAGGTCACCGCCGCGTACCCTGCGCTCGTGGACGACCCCGGTGTCACGCCTCCGGCCCCGGCGCGGCGCCTGGTCCTCGCGCTCGCGTCGGGCGTCGCGCTGCTCGCCGCCCTGGTCGCGCTCCAGCTCGTCGACTGAGGGCTCGCGCCGCGTGCCCGCCGGATCCCCGGTTCTCGGCCCGCGACCGCACGGGTGCGGCCCGGGATCAGCGGTTCGGCGTGCGCAGCGCGATGCCCAGCTCGCGCAGGTGGTGGGCGTCGACCGGCGTCGGCGCTCCGGTGAGCGGATCCGCACCGCTCTGGGTCTTGGGGAACGCGATCACCTCTCGGATGTTGTCCTCGCCGGCGAGGATCGCCGCGAGGCGGTCGATGCCGAACGCGAACCCGGCGTGCGGCGGCGCGCCGTAGCGGAACGCGTCGAGCAGGAAGCCGAACCGGGCGTTCGCCGTGGCCTCGTCGATCCCGATCAGCTCGAACACCTGCTGCTGGAGCTCGTGGCGGTGGATCCGCACGCTCCCTGATCCCAGCTCCCAGCCGTTCAGCACGAGGTCGTAGGACAACGACCGCACCGAGAGCAGCTCCTCCCCGTGCGCGTGCGCGAGCAGCGCGAGGTCGGCGGGGTGGGGCGCGGTGAACGGATGGTGGGCCGGGACGGGCCGGCCACCGTCACCCAGCTCCTCGAAGAGCGGGAAGTCGACGACCCAGCAGAAGTGGAGGCCGCCCTCGTGCACGGGCGGGCGACCGAGGTCGTTGCGGATCGTGCCGAGCACCGACTCCACCATCCGGCGGGCGCCCGCGACGATGAGCAGCAGGTCGCCGGGCTGCGCGCCCGCCGCGTCGACGAGGCCCCGCTGCTCGGCCTCGCTCATGAACTTCACGGTCGGCGCCTCGAGCGCGCCGCCGTCGCGGACCCGCACCCAGACGAGCCCCGCGGCGCCCAGTCCTTGCGCGCGGGCGATGAGCGCGTCGAGCCGGGCGCGACCCAGGTCGCCCTGTCCGGGCACCCGGATGCCCTTCACCGCCTCCGCCTGGAACGCGCGGAACTCGGTCGCGCCGAACACCTCGCCGAGGTCCACGAGCTCGAGGCCGAAGCGCAGGTCGGGCTTGTCGGATCCGTAGCGGCCCATCGCCTCGGCGTGGGTGAGCGTCGGGATGGGACCGACCGCCGCGCCGGTGACCGCCTCGGCGGCGGCCCGCACCGCGTCGGAGATCACCGCGCGCACGTCGTCGCCGTCGGCGAAGCTCATCTCGGCGTCGAGCTGCATGAACTCGAACTGCCGGTCGGCGCGCAGATCCTCGTCGCGCAGGCAGCGCGCGATCTGGTAGTAGCGGTCGACGCCGCCGACCATGAGCAGCTGCTTGAACAGCTGCGGGCTCTGGGGGAGCGCGTAGAACTCCCCCGGCGACAGGCGCGACGGCACGACGAAGTCGCGGGCGCCCTCGGGGGTGGACGCCACGAGCATCGGCGTCTCCACCTCGACGAACCCGTTCGCCTCCATGGCCCGCCGGATCGCGGCGTTCACCGTCGCTCGGGTGCGGAGGTTGCGCTGGAGCCGCTCGCTGCGGAGGTCGAGGTAGCGGTGGCGGAGCCGCAGGACCTCGTCGGCCGACGCCCGGTCGCCGATCGGGATCGGCGGCGGGTCGGACGGGTTCAGCACCGTCAGCGTCGTGGCGGCCACCTCGACCGCGCCGGTGGCGAGGTCGGGGTTCACGGTCCCCTCGGGACGATCGCGCACCGAGCCCGAGACCTGCAGGCAGTACTCACTGCGGATCCCGTGGACGTCGACCCCGGCGACGGCGTCGGGGTCGACCACCACCTGCACCACCCCGGCGGCGTCGCGCAGGTCGAGGAACACCACCCCGCCGTGGTCGCGGCGCGAGGCCACCCAGCCGCACAGCTCGACCACGGTGCCGACGTGAGTCGGGCGGAGATCCCCCGCCCGATGCGTGCGCATCACCAGTCCGCTCCCGGGGTCTCGTGGCGGGCGTCCTCGCGTCGGGCCTGGAGCCAGCCCGCGAGCTCGCGCCGCGGCAGCTCGCGCTGGGTGCCCGCGGGGTCCCGCAGATCCTTGATCGCGACGGCGTCGTGCTCGGCCTCCCGGCGCCCGAGCATCACCGCGTAGCGCGCGCCCGAGCGGTCGGCGAGCTTCCACTGCGCCTTGACCGACCGGCCGCCGTAGGCCCGGTCGGCGGCGAGCCCCGCCTCGCGCAGCTCGGCCGCGAGCAGCGTGGCCGCACCGTCGCCGATCGCGTCGATCACGAACGCGTCGAGCCGGGAGCCGCTGGGGCGCGGGTCCCCTGATTCCGCGGCGCGCGCGATGAGGACGCGCTCGATGCCGACGCCGAACCCGATGCTCGGCGTGGGTGGCCCCCCCATGTCCTCGGCGAGCTGGTCGTAGCGCCCCCCGCCGCCCAGGGCGTTC
>BTUT01000371.1:0-3784 GCA_045862935.1 Acidimicrobiia bacterium | reverse complement strand
TCGGGGAACGGGAAGAACGCGTCGCTCGCGCACGCCCCGCCCACCGCCCGCCCCGCCGCCTTCTTCGCCGCGATCTCCCCCGACTCGACCCGGTTCTGCTGCCCGGCGCCGATGCCGTACGCGACGCGGTCCTTCACGAGGACGATCGCGTTCGACTTCACGTGCCCGCAGACCCGCCACGCGAACTCGGCGTCGGCCCACTCGGTGTCGGTGGGCCCACGCTCGGTCACGACCCTCCAGGCATCGCGGCCGGCCGCGAAGTGGTGCGGCGACTGCACGAGGAATCCGCCGGAGATCTGGCGCATGTCGAAGCCCATCGCCTCGGGCACGCGCCCCTCGAGGATGCGGGTGTTCTTGCGCTTGGCGACCAGCGCGTCGACGGCGCCGGGCTCGTAGCCCGGAGCGACCACGACGTCGGCCTGCGGACCTTCGACCATGCACTCCACGGTTGCGGCGTCGATCGGACGGTTCAGCGCCACGATCCCGCCGAACGCCGAGCGCTCGTCGCACGCCAGCGCGCGCTGGTACGCGGTCGCGAGGTCGGTGTGCACGGCGACGCCACAGGGGTTGGCGTGCTTGATGATCGCGACGGCCGGGTCGGACCCGAGATCGTGCACCAGCCGCCACGCGGCATCGGTGTCGTAGAAGTTGAGGTACGAGAGCGCGAGCCCGCTGTGCTGGGTGATCGTGTCCCACCAGCTCGACGTGCCGCGCAGCCGGTAGCGCGCGGCCTGCTGGTGCGGGTTCTCACCGTAGCGGAGGACCTCGTCGGTCCGCTCGAGCGCGAGCACGAGGTGCTCGGGGAGCTCCTCGTCGGCCTGGAGCCAGCGCACGACCGCCGCGTCGAACTCGGCGGTGAGCGCGAACGCGTCGAGGGCGAGCTGGCGACGCGTGCCGGCCGACAGCGCGCCCTCCCCGGCCGCGAGCTCCGCGAGCACCATCTCGTACTGCGCGGGGCTCGTGACGATGCCGACGTGCGCGTGGTTCTTCGCCGCCGCGCGCACCATCGTCGGTCCGCCGATGTCGATCGTCTCGACGTCGGGGCGTGCGAGGAACGGATAGAGGTTCACCACGACGAGCTCGAACGGTGCGATGCCCTGCGCGTCGAGGTCCGCGCGGTGCTGCGCCTTGTCGAGATCCGCGAGGATGCCCCCGTGGATGCGCGGGTGCAGCGTCTTCACCCGGCCGTCGAGCATCTCCGGGGCACCCGTCACCGACTCGACGGTCACGACGGGCACGCCGCCCTCGGCCAGCGCGGTCGCCGTCCCGCCCGACGAGACGAGCTCGAAGCCGAGCTCGTGCAGCCGGCGGGCGAAGTCGACCAGGCCGGTCTTGTCGTGGACCGACAGCAGCGCGCGGCGCCCGGCCCCCTCGGTCACGGCCCGTCCCCCCGCGCTCCGCTCATCCCGTCCACCCGTGCACCACCCATCAGATCCGCCAGCACCTCGGGGTACAGCCGCCGCTCGACGTCCTTGATCCGCTCGTGCAGGGTCTCGACGGTGTCGCCCTCGAGCACCGGCACCGTCTCCTGGGCGAGGATCGGGCCCTCGTCGACCTCGAGCGTGGCCAGGTGCACCGTACAGCCGGTCACCGGCACTCCCGCAGCCAGGGCGTCCTCGACCGCGTGCCACCCCTTGAACGCGGGGAGCAACGAGGGATGGGTGTTCACGATCGCCCCGGGGTAGGCGTCGTGGACCGCCTGGCCGAGGATCGTGCCGAACCCGGCCATAGCCACCAGCTCGATCCCGTAGCGGCGCAGCACGTCGACGACCCGCTCGGTGTACGCGTCGCGGTCGAAGTCGGCCCCGAAGCTCGTGCGCTCGACGAGCTCCGCAGGCACGCCGGCCCGCGCGGCTCGCTCGAGCGCGGTGCACGGGCGATCGGCGACCACGACGTCGATGGGGAGCGCCGCGTCGAGCAGCGCCTGGAGGATCGTGCCGCTCCCGGACGCGAGCACGCCGAGGGACCGTTCCCGCGCCGCCATGGACGGCGAACCTACCGCACCACCCGGCTCGGCGGCGCCGCAGCGGGGATCCTTGCAATGGACCCCGTTTCATGGTGGGCTTCTCCCGGAGTGCCCGGCGCAGGGCACGAAAGTGCAAACGGGAGGGCACGGTGGATCTCAAGAAACTCACCCCGGGCGAGATGGTGATCGCCGTCTCGGGGATCGTCCTGCTGATCTTCAGCTTCTTCAAGTGGTACGGCGTCGAGTTCAAGATCGCGGGGCAGACGATCGCGTCGGCCAGCGAGAACGGCTGGGGCAAGCCCGACGCCTTCTTGTCGGTCATCGCGATCCTGATCGGCGTGATCATGGCCGCGCACGTGATCGTGAACAAGCTCGCCGGCGTCGACATGCCGGAACGTCTCGGCAGCATCGGCTGGGGGGTCTTCTACCTCGCCGGTGGGGTGCTCTCGTTCGTGTTCCTCGTGATCAAGTGGCTCGGCAACAACGACTACGTGAAGTTCGGCTTCTACATCTCGATCCTCGCGAGCCTCGGCCTCGCCGTCGGTGGGTTCCTCTGCGCCAAGGAGCGCGGCGACCTCGCCGCCCTCCAGAAGGGCGGCGGGGGAGGGAGCACGCCGCCGGCCGCGTAGAGCGCTCGCACGCGTTCGTCGGACGGCCCCCGTCTCCGGACGGGGGCCGTCCTCGTCCCGAGCCGCTGCGTCCTGGAGGTGATCCCATGACCGGGACCCCGCCCCTCGAACCCGATCCCGGCCCGAGCCCCGAGGCCACCGCCGCGCCGGGCGCCGAGCCGAGCTCCGAGCCGGGCGCCGACAGCCACTTCGCACCGACCACTGGTCAGTCGTCCGGAGCGGGTGACGGCGGAACGGTCGGGAACGACGGAACGGTCGGGAACGACGGAACGGTCGGGAATGGCGGGACCCCCGAGACGGGCGGGTCCGGCGGAGCGGACGGAGGGGATCGCTCCGCGTTCTCCTGGCGGATCGGCCAGCGACCCGACGTGCGCTTCGGCCACGCGGCGGGTGGGGTCGCCGGCGTCCTGCTCGCGGCCGCGGTGGTCGCCTTCGTCGTCGAGGTGACCGACGACGACCCGACCCTCCCCGGGGTGTTCTTCAACCTCGCACTGATCGCGGTCGCGCTGTTCGCGGGCACGCGGGTGCGCGGACCGGTCCGCTCCGCCGGCGTGGCCGCGATCGCGATCGCCGTCCCCCTGGTCTGGCTCTTCGCGATCGTTGGAGGAGGCCCGAACCCCGAACGGGGCGACTTCCGGCTGATCATGCTCCTCACGATCGCCTGCTACGCGGTCCTCTACGTGCTCGGCTGGACCCGTGGGCGTGCGGTCTTCCTCGGTCTGGCGATCCTCGTCACGGCCGGCTGGCTCGTCTCCGAGGTGGCCGACCAGGCGACCCCGTTCGGGTTCGACGTGGCGGTCCAGGTGCAACGACACGGACTCGACGAGCCCTCACGAACGCTCAGCGACGTCGGTCGCGACGACTCCGCCACCCAGACCGCGCTCACGGAGATCCTGATCGCCGCGGTGCTCCTCGGAGGCGCGACGGCCCTCGACCGCCGCGGCCGCGCCGGCGCGGCGACCCCGCTCCTGGTCGTGGGCAGCCTCTACGCGATCGGCGGCTCCGCGACGCTCGGCATCGACGTCGACAACGGGTACGCGGCCGGCATCTTCGTCGCGATCGCCGGACTGGCGATCGGGCTCGCGGGCACCCTTGGGCAGCGGCGGGCCACGTCCTGGCTCGGCGCGGCGGTGCTGCTCGCGGGGGCCCTCGTCGTGATCACGAAGGCCACCGACGACGTCGTCTCGGG
>BTUT01000370.1:0-3791 GCA_045862935.1 Acidimicrobiia bacterium | reverse complement strand
GCCGACGGCCGGCTCTACGTGTGCTGCACCGGCACCCACGCGGTGCGGGTGTTCGAGCCCGACGGCACCGAGGTCGAGCGCCTCGCGATCCCGGGTCCGGGTCTCGTCACCAACTGCTGCTTCGGCGGCGACGACCTGCGCACCCTCTTCGTGACCGAGGGCATGCCGGGCTCGGTCGTGGCCTTCACCGACCTCCCGACACCCGGGTTGGCGGTCAACCCGTGGCCCGTTCCGCGCTGACGGCAGCTCTCGCGTGCTCCCGTGCTGCGCTTCCGCGTGGCGGAGGGACGCGGCACGTGCGGTAGCGTCGGCGGCGAGCCCAACGGGCTACCGCGAGGCGGCCGCGGAACTCCGCGACGCAACCAGAGGAGCATCGATGCGCGCTGCGATCTTCACCGAGCTCAACGGTCCGATGAGCGTCGAGGACGTCACCCCGCTCGACCCGGGCCCGCGCGACGTCGTGGTGCGCATCACCGCGAGCGGCGTGTGCCACTCCGATCTGCACGTGATCTCCGGCGCACTCCCCATGCCGCCGCCCGCCATCCTCGGCCACGAGGGGACGGGCATCGTCGAGGCCGTGGGCTCGGAGGTGAAGGGCCTGCGGGTCGGCGACCGGGTCATCGGCTCGTTCATCCCCGCCTGCGGTGCCTGCTGGCACTGCCTGCACGACGAGTCGCACCTCTGCGAGAGCACCTATGCCGTGATGGGGAACCCCCGGGCCCAGCGGGGGGACGGTGCACCGCTCGTGGCGATGACCGGACTCGGCACGTTCGCCGACATGATGACCTGCGACGAGATGTCGCTCGTGAAGATCGAGACCGACCTCCCCGACGCGCAGCTCGCCCTCATCGGCTGCGGGGTCACGACCGGCGTGGGTGCGGCCCTCAACACCGCCCGGGTCCAGCCCGGCGACACCGTCGCGGTCATCGGGTGCGGCGGCGTGGGGCAGTCGGTGATCCAGGGGGCGAAGATCGCGGGCGCCGCGGTGATCGTCGCCGTCGACCCCGTCGCGCTCAAGCGCGACGCCGCGCTCACGCTCGGCGCGACGCACGCGGTCGACCCCGGCGAGGCCGACGCGGTCGAGCAGGTGAAGGCCATCACCGGCGGCCGCGGCGTCGACTTCGCGTTCGAGGTGATCGGCACGCCCGCCACCGTCGCGCAGGCGTTCGACATGGCCCGCAACGGCGGCGCGGCCGTGGCCGTGGGCGTCTCGCGCTTCGACGAGGTGATCTCCGTGCCGAGCTTCCCCCTCGTGCTCGCGGAGAAGCGGCTCCTCGGGTGCGTCTACGGCTCCGCCCAGGTACGACGCGACTTCCCGCGGCTCGTGAGCCTCGTGGAGCACGGCCGCCTCGACCTCGCGCACATGGTGTCGCGCACGATGGGTCTCGATGACATCAACGAGGCGTTCCGGGCGATGACCAGCGGCGAGGTCATCCGCTCGGTGCTCGTCTGAGGGTCAGCCGGCAGCCCGCGACGCTCGGGTCCTCGACCGTCAGCGCGTCGACGACGATCTCGTCGTCGCAGGACTCGGCCACGGCGTCGGCGATGCCCCGGTGCACCGCGCACACCACCTCGGGTGCCGTGCGGGCCGCGGACGCGAACGGGCACGCCTGCAGCACGATGTCGGCGCCGGCACCGTCGTCGTGGAGCGCGACCTCGGGCTCGAACTCACTCCGGGCCATCACGTCGGCGACCACGGCGATCGTGTCCCCCGACGCGGTGCTGGAAGCCGCGAGGAGCGCGAGCCCCGCTCGACGGCCGGCGTCCTCGGGCGTGGTGCCCGTGCGCAGGGCGTCGGCCAGGATCATGCTCAACCGCTCGTAGGGCCGCTCGGACGCGTCGCCGGCCCAGCGCGCGTCGGCCCGGGGGTCGACGCGGTACTCGAGCCGGGGCCGACCCCGTCCCGTGCGGGGGGCGACCGCCTCGACGACGAGGCCCGCGCCCACGAGCCGCTCGAGGTGCTGGCGGATCGCGTTGTGGTGGCGATCGAGGTGTTCGGTGAGCTCCGCGACGCCCACCGGGCGGCCCGCGTCGGCCAGGTACCGGAAGATCGCGTGGCGGGTCGGCTCCCCGAGGGCTCGGGCCTGGACCTGGAGGTCGGGGCTCGTCTGCATCATATTTCTATGATAGCCTAGAAATATGGCTGCCACCGTGGATCCCCAGACGTCGCTCGGCGACCTCGTCACCGCGCACCCCTCCCTCGCCCGTGAGCTCGAACGTCGCGACCTCGACTACTGCTGCGGCGGCGCGCGGTCGCTGGCCGACGCGTGTGCCGAGCAGGGCCTCGACGCGACGCTGGTCGCCACCGAGCTGGCCGCGGCGACCACCGAGTCCGCACCGCCCGAGTGGGCGGACCTCGCGCCGGCCGCCCTCACCGACCACCTCGTGGCCGTCCACCACCGTTACCTCCACGAGGAGCTCCCCCGGCTGTCGGCGCTGCTCGAGAAGATCGAGTCGGTGCACGGTGAGCGCCATCCCGAGCTGGGTGCGGTCCGGCGCACCTACGAGGAGCTGCGCGCCGAGCTCGAGCCGCACCTCGTGAAGGAGGAGCAGGTGCTGTTCCCCATGATCCACGAGCTCGACGCATCCGACGGGCCCGTGCAGTTCCACTGTGGGTCGCTCCAGAACCCGATCTCGGTCATGCTGGTGGAGCACGACCGCGCCGGCGAGCTCCTGCGCGAGCTCCGCTCCCTCACCAGTGACTACTCGGTGCCCGCCGACGGATGCGCGTCGTACCGCGCGACCTACGAAGGTCTCGAGGCGGTCGAGGCCGACACCCACCTCCACGTGCACAAGGAGAACAACCTCCTGTTCCCGGCGGTCGCGGCACTGGAGGCGCAGCGGTGCTCGACGCCCGCGTGACGCACGACCCCGCGACGCGCGACCTGGCGTCCCGCGCCGACATCGAGCACCTCGTTCGTGCCTTCTACCGCGACGCAGCGATGGACGACCTCCTCGGACCGATCTTCTCGGCCGCGCGGGTCGACTGGCCGCACCACATCGCGACGCTCACCGACTTCTGGTCGTGGCAGCTGCTCGGTGAGCGCGGCTACGCGGGCAACCCGTTGCGTGCGCACGAGCCGGTGCACGCGCGCACCCCGTTCGAGACGGAGCACTACGAGCGGTGGCTGGCGCTGTTCGAGGAGACGGTCGACGACCACTTCGCGGGTCCGAACGCGGACACCGCCAAGGAGCGGGCACGACGCATGGCCCGGGCCCTGCAGCGGCTGCTCGACGGCACGTCCGCACCGGGCGACGCCCCGCTGACCCCGATCCTCACGCGCCGCGCCGCCGGCTGACGTTCGGCGAGCCGGGCGAGCCGGGCGGGCCGCTCGGGCCGCTCCGATCAGGGTCGGGATCGGGTCAGCGCGGGTTCGTGTCGACCGCGCGGAAGCCCTCCGCGATCGAGCCGGCCGCCAAGCCGCCCGTCGCGGCGTTCATCGCACCCCGGGTCCGCAGGATCTCCTCGAGACGGTCGGGGTCGGCGTGCTGGCTGCTGTGGCACTGCAACGCGGCGAGCTTGCGATCGAGCACCTCGGTGATGTCCACGAAACGGTTCATCGGGTCGTGCGCGGTGAGCAGGACCTCGTCGACCGTCCAGGGCTCGTAGCCGTTGTCGAGCAGGTCGGGGAACGCGAACGGATTGCGCGCGTCCGGGTAGACCGCGCTCAGCGTGGCCTCACCGGTGGCGAGGTGGTCGGGGTGGCTCGCGAAGACTCGGTCGAGGTTGCGCACCGGCGACATCCCCACCACGCGCTGCGGCCGCACCTCGCGGATGGTGCGGGTGAGCG
>BTUT01000369.1:0-3795 GCA_045862935.1 Acidimicrobiia bacterium | reverse complement strand
GCCAAGTCGATGGTGAGGAGGCGGCGCACGCGGCCGGCGCCGAGGGACCGCGCGGCGTCGTCGACCCGGCGCGGCAGCCCGGCCACGGCGTCCTGCGACACGCGCAGGCCCTGCGCCCCGAAGTGCACCGCGTAGGCGAACACCAGCAGCGGGTAGGTCTGGTAGAGGCGGTCGAAACCCGGAGCGGCCAGCACCCAGAACACGAGGGCGAGGGCGATCACGAGCCCGGGGAGCGCGAACCCGCCCACCACGACGGCGTTCACCGTCGCACCCACACGGCTCCGGTAGCGGGCGGTGAGGTACGCGATCGGCAGGACCGCGGCCACCGTGACCAGCGCGGCGACGACGGAGATCGATGCCGTGTTCACGAGCGGAGTGGTGAGCTCCGACAGGGCGACGCCCGGGCCGCCGAACCGGCTCGAGCCGGAGAGCCCCCGCCACGCCCACTGCCCGAGCACGATCAGCGGTGCGGCGAGCGCGAGCGCGCTCAGCCCGCCGACGAACGCCAGGGCCGGGAGCCGCCAGTGGCCCAACGGCTGCTGGAACGGGCGGCGCCCGGCGCCCACGGCCTCCACCCCCGCCCGACGCCGGACCGTCAGTCGCTCGGCGACCACCACCGTGAGCGCCACGGCCGCGAGGAGCATGCTCAACGTGAGGGAGGTGTCGCGGTCGAAGAGGCGCGTGGCCTCGATGCGCAGGGTGAGCGTGTCGTAGCGCATGAGCGACACGGCGCCGAACTCGCTCACCACGTAGAGGAACACGAGGAGTGTGCCGCCCGCGATGGCGCCCCACGACTGGCCGAGCACCACGGTGCGGAACACGTCACCGGGGCGGCGACCGAGCGACCGGGCGCTCTCCTCGAGCTGCGGGGGGAGCGACGCGAGCCGCGCGGCGACCGGCAGGTACACGTAGGGGTAGCTGAGCAGCACGAGCACGAAGAGCGAGCCCCAGAACCCCCGGATGCGGGGGGGTGTCGCGAAGCCGACGAGGTCGTCGAGCAGACCGCCGGGTGCGAACGCGGCGATCAATGCGAGCGCCCCCACGTAGGACGGGATCACGAGCGGCAGCGCGAGGACGACGCGCCAGACGCGCCGTCCGGGGAGGTCGGTCCGGGTGGTGAGCCACGCGCAGGCGGTCCCGATGGCCGCGCACGGCACCGAGACCGCGACCGCGAGCGTGAGGGTGCGACGCAAGGGACCGATCGCGTCCTCGGAGAGGAGGACGTCGATCGCCGTGGAGCCGAGCCCGAGCGTCCGGACGACGAGATACGCGAGCGGTGCCGCGAACAGCGCGGCCGCCAGCACCGCGACGAGCGTCAGCGATCGCGGCGCCGACGACGCGCGCTTGCGCGCGCGGACGCCCGAGAGCGGGTCGAGGGTCGGGACCGGTGGGGTGGCCACGCGCTCAGGACTGCTCGAGCCCGCTGTCCGCAATCATCTGGCGGGTGCGCGCGAGCTCGCCGCCGAGCGAGCCCAGCTCGAGCCGTGGGGCCTCGATCGACGCGAGCGGCGGCTTCCCGGCGACGGGCTCGACGCCCGCGACGAGCGGGTACTCGAAGGTCCGCTCCGCGAAGAACTCTTGCGCCCGCTTCGAGAGCAGGAAGTCCACGAGCTTGTGCGCCTCGCTCCCGCGGTCGTTCGTATCGAGCACGCCGGCGCTCGTCGCCAGGATGATCGTGCCGAGGTCGCGGTTGGGGAAGAAGTAGTTGCGCGCCGGGAGGTCGGGGTCCTCGTTGCGCCGCTCGAACAGGTAGTAGTCGTTCACGAGCCCCATCGGGATCTCACCCCGACCGACCGCGTCCACGATCGCGAGGTTGTTCGCGTACGAGCGGGCTCCGTTGGCCTTCATCCCCGCGAGCCACTCCTCGGTCCTCGCGTCCCCGCTCAGCTCGCGCATCGCGCTCACGAAGTCCTGGAACGACGCGTTGGTGGGGGCGACGGCCACCTGGTCGCGGTACCTCGACTTCGTGAGGTCGAAGACCGAGGCGGGCAGGTCGACGGCGGGCACCAGGTCGGGGTTGTAGACGAGCACGCGGGCACGGGCCGACAGGCCCACCCACTCGCCGTCAGGGGCCCGGAACCGGGCCTCGACCCGGTCGAGCACCGACCTCGGCAGCTTCGTGAGGCGATCCTGCCCGTCGAGGTAGCCCATGGCGCCCGGGCTCTGCGAGATGAAGACGTCGGCTGGCGACTTGTCGCCCTCCTCGTCGACGAGGAGCGCGAGGTCGGCGGAGTCGCCGTAGCGGACGTCGATGCCGATGCCGGTCTGCTCCGAGAAGTCCTCGAGGAGGGGCTCCACGAGCTCCGGGAGCCGCCCGGAGTAGACGGTGAGGCGATCCCCACCGCCGCCGCGGCTGCATCCGGCCGAGAGCACGAGGGTGACCAGGGTCGCCGCCAGCGCCGACGCCGTGAGCGACCTCGCCGTCGACCGATTCGATCTCCGCATACGGGCGCCGAGTCTGCCAGGCCTGGACGTCTTTGTAAAGTTCACCTAACCTAAGTTCCGATGCGTTGTCGTCTCCCCCGGCCACGGCCCTCTCGGGCCCCGGCTCCCGTGGGGGCGGGGCCGGTGGTGCTCGTGCTCCCGGCCCACGACGAGGCCGCGAGCGTCGGGAGCGTGGTGCGGCGGGCGCCGCGGCTCGTCGCCGGGCGTCGGGTCCGGGTCCTCGTGGTGGACGACGGCTCGGCCGACGCGACCTCCGACACGGCCCGCCGCGAGGGCGCCGAGGTCGTGCGGCACGCCGGGCGGCTCGGGCTCGGCGCCGCGGTGCGCACCGGCCTGGCGGAAGCCGTCGCGTGGGGCGCCGCGGTCGTGGCGTTCTGCGACGCCGACGGCGAGTACGCCCCCGAGGAGCTCGACGCGATGGTCGCCCCGATCCTCGCCGGCGAGGCCGACTACGTCGTCGGGTCCCGGTTCTCGGGTCGGATCCACCACATGCTGCGGCGGCGACGCATCGGGAACCGGGTTCTCACCGCGCTCCTGCGGTACGTGAGTCGCGTCCCGCTCACCGACGGCCAGAGTGGCTACCGCGCGCTCTCGGCGGCCGCGGCGAGCACGGCCGTGATCGAGCACGACTTCAACTATGCGCAGGTGCTCACGCTCGACCTCGTGGCGCGGGGCTTCCGGTACGCGGAGGTGCCGATCTCCTACCGGTTCCGTGAGCGCGGTCGGTCGTTCATCCGCCTGGTCCCCTACCTCACTGCGGTGCTCCCCGCGATGTGGCGCGTCGTGCAGCGGGCGCCCGGGGCGGGGTCGTGCGCCTCCCGGGGAACGGAGCCGAACCCGGCTCGGGCGGCCGGTCGGCCCCGGGATTCGGGCTCCTCCCGCCCGGCCCGCCGTCGGTCGGTGCTCGGCGCGGCCCAGGTCGTGGCCGCAGCGGTGGCGATCGGGTTCGCGGGGGTCGCCCTCGCGCGCACCTGGCCCGACACCCGAGCCGCGCTCGCCGTGGCGTCACCGGGTGCCCTCGCCGTCGCCGTCGGGGCCGGAGCGCTGCTGGCCGGCATCGGGATGGTGGCGCTGGCGACTCCGTGGCGCGCCGTGGCACGCGCGGTCGGTGCCCCGCCGCTCACCGCCGCCCACTGGCTCTCGGCGTACTTCACCGGCGAGCTCGGCAAGTACGTCCCGGGTGGCATCTGGCCGGTGCTGGGCCGCGCCGAGCGGGCTCGCCGCGCCGGCGTGCCGGGCGCGCCGGCGTACGCGAGCGTGCCACTCTCCCTCCTGTACGCGTACTGCGCGGCCGGGATGGTGCTCGCGGCGGTCGCGCTGCCCGCGACCGCCGCGGGAGGGCGCGTCGGC
>BTUT01000368.1:0-3811 GCA_045862935.1 Acidimicrobiia bacterium | reverse complement strand
CAGTGAGGGCTTGGCCGGGACGCGTGCTCGGGCGACCCATCCATGCGTGGGACGCGCCCGTGACCGTGACGAACTGCACCGCCGTGCCGGAGCTGCACGGTTGCCAGGTCTCGATCGAGACGGCGGGGTTGTCGGGCGAGGTCGCGGTCGAGCTGTCGGCCGGGCACCCGTCGATTCGGGCGAACGTGGTGACCGCGTCGTGCGGGGGCCGGAAGGCGATGCCGGCGGCGCCCTCGCCGGCCCCGCCCTCGATCGGGAGGTTGCGGTCCGCAGTGCCGTGGACGTGCATCACCGACACCGGCTGGGTGGGACTGCAGACGTCGACCTCGAGCGAGCCGGCCTGCACACCGATGGCGACGATCTTCTCGGAGAGCTCGCACGCCAGGCGGTACGACATGATCGCACCGTTCGAGTGCCCGGCCGCGTACACGCGCCGATCATCGATCGCGTACCGATCCGAGATCTCGTCGATGACCTGCGAGATGAAGCCGACGTCGTCGACCTGGTCGCGCGCCGCGGGTCCACAGCAGCGGCCACCGTTCCACACCCGCGCGTCGGAGAGGGCGCCGCGTGACCTGATCGGAGTGCCGTCGGGGTACGCCACGATGAAGCGGTGGGAATCGGCGAGCGCGTCGAACCCGCTGTTGGCCTCGAACTGCTCGCCCGAGCCGAAACCGCCGTGCAGCGCGACCAGGAGCGGCACCGCGCGGTCGCGGGGCAGGGAGCGCGGCACGTACAGGCGGTACGACCGGGTACGGCCGTCGGGGGTGGTCAGTGTCCGAGTCACCGCGGCTGGACGTTTCCGGGCCGCGGCGGCCGCCGGGTGCAGGGCGCCGAAGCCAACGGCCGCACTCGTTGCACATGCCACGAGCGCCACCCACCACACCGACCGCCGTCCCGAACCACCCGGAGCCATGCCGTCCATTGTCGCCGCGCCGGATGCGGCGCGGGTCAGCGCACCACCAAGGACCTGTGAAGCCGGCGGTCGAGGCGCGCGCTGGCCGTCCGAGACCTTCCCACCCGGGTGGCTCAGGGGTCCTCCCGCAGGCATGATGCGCGGGCACGCGACGAGGGAGGACGCATGGGGCAGGGGATCGGTGAGGTGCTCACCTTCGCCGTGGGCGTGGCGATCAGTCCCGTCCCGATCATCGCCGTGATCCTCATGCTGTTCTCACAGCGCGCCCGCGTGAACGGCCCCGCGTTCATGGTCGGCTGGATGGTCGCGCTCGGTGTGGTGAGCGCGGTCGTCTACGTGATCTCCGACCAGAGCGACGCCGCCACCAGCTCGAGTGCCTCCGACACGATCGCGACGGGGAAGATCGTGCTCGGTGTCCTCTTGTTGGCGCTCGCCGTGCGGAACTGGCGGAACCGTCCCGCGCCCGGCGTGGCACCGGAGATGCCGAAGTGGATGGCGAGCGTCGACCGCCTGTCGCCGGGCAAGGCGCTCGCCCTGGGTGTGCTCCTGGCCGGGGTGAACCCGAAGAACCTGATGCTGTCGGCGGCCGCCGCGGCGGGGCTCGCGCAGCTCGGCCTCTCGACGAGCGACGCGGTCGTCTCCCTGGTGGTCTTCGTCGCCGTCGCGAGCATCACGATCGTGGGACCGGTCGCCTACTCCCTGCTCGGTGGGGAGCACGCCGCGGCCGCGCTCAGCTCCCTGAAGGAGTGGCTCGCGGCGCACAACGCCGCGGTCATGGCCGTCCTGTTCCTGGTCTTCGGCGTCGACCTGATCGCGAAGGGCCTCCCGCCACTCACGGGTTGAGCCGAGCTCCGCGCGCCGTGTCCGGGCACGAAGCAGCCGCTGGTCACCCATGAGCGCGAGGCCGGGGATCGCGAAGATCCCTCCGAGGTTCGTCAGCGTGCCGATCGAACGCGTGCGGTGCGTGAAGTCACGCAGGATCACGTCCATGTCGAGCGACCGCGCGACGAACACGAGGCCCGTGAGCACCGCGGCCGCGCCACCGACCATCACGAAGCAGTCGTGCCGCTCCTGGGTCGGTCGACGTCGGTCGCCACCATCGGCGGGATCCTCCCCCAACCTCGTTGCGGTGTCCGCTCGGTCACACCGGCTGGGTCAGGACCTCGTCGCTGAAGTGGAACAGCGCTGCCGCGTTGTCGCGAAAGACGCGCGCGGCGGCGGCCGGGTCGAGGCCGGCGGCCAGACGCGTCACCACCTCGCGCGATCGCGGGTAGGTGCCTTCCTCGTGCGGATAGTCCGATCCCCAGAGCAGCGCACGGTCACCGGTGAACGCGATGTTGTGGAGCCCGATCGGATCGTCCTGGAACGTGGCGTGGACCTGACGGCGCAGGTACGCGCTCGGAGGCTCGGGGAGCTCCGGGTTCACCCACGGCTTGCCGGCCGGGGTGGTGCCGTAGCGCCGGAGCGACTCGGTGTAGAAGTCGAGCGTCTGCATCGTCCAGGCCAGCCACCCCACGTTGAACTCCACGAACACCACGTGCAGGTCGGGATGCGCGGCGAGCACGCCCGAGGTGGCGAGCAGCGCGGCCGTGCGGGGCCCCATCGACTGGGTGGCGAGCAGGTTCGAGACCCCCGCGCCGGCGCCCCGGTAGAAGTGCATGTCGTGCCCGGTCCCCTGGTGGATCACCACGGGAAGACCCGTCTCCTCGAACGCCGCCCAGAGCGGCTCCCACCCGGGGTGGTTCCACGCGGGTGTCGCGGCGGCCGGCACCATGAGCGCGCCGAGGCCCGCGTCGACGATCCGCGTCACCTCGTCGAGCGCATCGTCGACGTTCCACGTCGGCACCAGTCCGGCACACCGGAACCGGGGCGAGCGGGCGAGGCCGTCGGCGATCCACTCGTTGTAGACCCGGCACGATGCCCGGCCTCCGGCCGGGTCGGTGAGCATCCACACGTACAGGCCGATCGTCGGGAAGACGGCCTCCCCGACGATCCCCTCCTCCCGCATCACCGCGTGGCGATGCTCGGGATCAGAGACCCGCCAGCGGTCGGTCTCGTACGCCGATGCCTGGTCGACCGCCGCGCCGTCGAAGAGCACGGCCCAGCCCCCGTCCTCCCCGGCGGCGATCCCCTGCATGGCCTGGTCACGCAGCGACGCCGGGAGGTGCTCCTTCCACAGGTCGCGCGGCTCGTTGACGTGGGAGTCGGCCGACACCCAGCCCAGGTCTCCGATGGCCGGGGCGTGCTCGGGGCCCCGGGTGTCGATGCCCGCTCGCCTCGCGGCACCGGCGTCGCCTGCACTGCTCGTCGCATCCATTCCGCACCCCGTTCGTCGGCACCGCCGGCGCGAACCCGGTCCGCGCCTCGCAGCGCAGCGGCCGAGCCCGCCGCGAGACCGGGATCGCGCGCGAACCGCGGACACTACCGGCGTGGCGTCAACGACGCCGTGCGTGCGCGCCGCCCGCGTGCTACCGGGGGCCGCGGCGCGCCGTGGCGATCAGCGCGGCCTCGAAGGCGAGGAGCTCACGGGTCGGGTCGTGCTCATCGAAGCGGTCACGGGCGCGCTCCGACCAGCGGGCGTACTCCTCGGGGTCGTCGAGGCGTTCGATGGCCGTGACCCATCCGTCGACGTCGTCACGGTCAACGTAGATCGCGGCGTCGCCGAGCGCGGCTCGCGTGCCCTCCGCCGGGTGCGCGATGGTCGGGATGCCCGACACCGCGGCTTCGAGCACGACGCGCGGGTACGCCTCGTCGATCGACGGGTGGAGCAGCACCCGGGTCTGCGCGTAGACGGCGCGCGCGTCCGGCGTGTTGCGCCTGACCAGCAGGTTGGCGACAGCCGCGTTGGGGACGACCTGCTCGCCCCAGGCCCCGAGCACCCCGAGGAACGAGTGG
>BTUT01000367.1:0-3823 GCA_045862935.1 Acidimicrobiia bacterium | reverse complement strand
TGGACCTCGAGCTCCACGCTCGGATGGGTGGCCCCGACGTGGGCGCGCAGGCGCTCCACGTCTCCGGGCACGGCGCCCTCCCCCGCGAGCACCGTCACCAGCTCGTCGTCGTCGGTGACGAGGAGGTCGACGACCGCGATGGCCGCCTCGAGCGCGGTGGCCGCCCGGGCGCTGATCCCCGCCCGGGTCACCGCGAGCCAGTCGCCGGCCGCGATGGGTCCGCACTCGCCGACGCCATCGCGCACCGCCTGGGTGACCTCGCCGGTTCGGACACGCGCCGCCGCCGCGGCCATCACCACGGCGTTGTCGCCGGCCGGGGCGTCGGGATCGTGCTCGAGCAGGGCGACCAGGGCTTCGATCACGGACCGGGTCGGCACGATCACGACCGGCCGTGACGCGAGGCCCACCACCTGCTCGGCGACCGGGATGATGTTGCGGTTGTTGGGCAGGATCACGATCCCGGTTGCTTCGACGCGCTCGACCGCGTCGAGGATCTCCGCCGTGGACGGGTTCATCGACTGCCCGCCCGACACGACCGACGCGGCGCCGAGGTCGCGCATGAGCGCGGTGATCCCCGCTCCGGTGGCGACCGCGATCGCGGCGCTGGAGACCGCGCCGGCCGCCGCCACCCACTCGGCCTCGCGCTGGCCGACCTGCTCCCAGAGGTCCGTGATGTGGAGCCCCGAAGGGCGGCCGACCGCCAGACCGGCCTCGATCGCGCCCGCGAGGTCGTCGGTGTGCACGTGGCAGTTCCAGGTCCCGTCACCGCCGACGACCACGATCGACTCGCCCAACCCGTCCCAGGCGTCCCGGAAGCCGCCGATCTCGGCGTCGGGGGCCGCGAGGAGGAACATGACCTCGTAGCGCGGACCGAGGTCGGTCCGCGACCGGGCATCGGGCCGCCCGAGCACCCCGGGCGCCGCGGGTTCGCCGATCCCGGAGGCCAGCGGGCCCACCCCCGCCGGCGCGACGCGCTCCGGCTCGGGCAGCGGCCGCCCGTCGAGCACGTGGAGCCATGCATCGAAGAGGAGCGCGAGCCCGCGGCCACCGGCGTCGACGACGCCGGCCTCCGCGAGCACGGGCAGCTGCTCGGGCGTTCGTGCCACCGCGTCGTGCGCGGCCTCACGGACGACGTTGAGCACGGACTCCAGGGAGTCGTCGGGGTCCGCCGCCGCGGCCGCCTCGGCGCTCGAGCGCACCACGGTGAGGATCGTGCCCTCCACCGGGTGCATCACCGCGGCGTAGGCGGCGTTCGACGCGCGGTGCAGGCCGTCCACGAGCTCCGCAGCGCCGACGGCCCCCCCGGCGCGGAAGGCGTCGGTGAGCCCTCGCAGGATCTGACTGAGGATCACTCCCGAGTTCCCCCGGGCGCCCATGAGTGAGCCGTGGGCGATCGCCTCGCACACCGAGTCGAGATCGGTCGTGCCGACGAGCGCGGCGTGCACCGACTCCAGGGTCAGCGCCAGGTTCGTGCCGGTGTCGCCGTCGGGCACGGGGTACACGTTGAGCCGGTTCAGCTCCTCCCGGTGCGCGCGCAGCACCTCGCGGTAGGCGCCCAGCACCCGGGTGAGCACGACGCCGTCGACCGCGGTGGTCCCGGTCGTCTGGGTCGTCTCGCTGCGAGTCGGGGTGCCCGCCTCGCGCGCGCTCGGCTCCGTCATCGACCGGATCGTACCCAGCGCCCGGTGGGTCGCTCCGGGTGCGGCGCTGCTAGCCTGCAGCGTTCGCCCGTCGACTCCCGAAAGAGCGCGTCCCATGGCTTCGGTGTGCCAGATCTGCGGCAAGCAGCCTCGCTTCGGCATGCAGCTCAGCCATTCGCACCGCCGGACCAAGCGCCGTTGGAACCCCAACGTGCAGAAGGTCCGCGCCGTGGTGAACGGCACTCCCCGCCGGCTGCACGTGTGCACCTCCTGCCTGAAGGCGGGCAAGGTGCAGAAGCCCTGACGCAGGGCTGAGCCGTGCAGGGCGTCGTGCGCACCTACGACCCGCAGACGGGCGAAGGTGTGCTCGTCTCCGATTCCGACCGCGCGGAGTACGTCCTCGCCGGCGGCGCGCTCGACGGCTCGATGTTCCGTCTGCTGCGCCAGGGCCAGCGCGTGAACTTCGACGTCGACGCTGCGGGTCGCGCCACCCGGGTGCGCATGGGCTCGGAGCCCGACATGGGGCTCCCCCCCGACATCCAGCTCTGAGGGCACGCAGGACCCCACACCGCACGAGCCCACGCACGGCGGAGTTCGGGCGGCAAATGGGCCGTCGGTAGACTCGGCTGCCTTCCGGCCGGGCCACGACTCCGGCCCCGTCGATGCCGTCGCGCGCAGGAGAGCCCACCGTGTCGCTGACCCTCAACGCCCCGACCCACAACCGCAGGCTCCTGGACTGGGTCGAGGAGATCGCGGCGCTCTGCGAACCGGAGTCCATCCACTGGTTCGACGGCTCCGACGAGGAATTCGAGCTCCTCAGCAAGCAGCTCGTGGACGCGGGCACGTTCGTGGAGCTCGACCCCGCGAAGCGCCCGGGATCGTTCTGGGCCACCACCGACCCGAGCGACGTCGCCCGCGTCGAGGACCGGACGTTCATCTGCTCGGCCCGCGAGGTGGATGCCGGCCCCACGAACAATTGGATGGATCCCGCCGAGATGCGCGCCAAGCTGCACGCGCTCTTCCGGGGTTCGATGCGCGGACGGACGATGTACGTCGTGCCGTTCAGCATGGGGCCCCTCGGCTCCCACCTCTCCTACATCGGCGTCGAGATCACCGACTCGCCGTACGTCGCGCTGTCGATGCGGATCATGACGCGCGCGGGGCAGGGTGCCCTCGACGTGCTCGGTCCCGACGGCGACTTCGTGCCGTGCGTCCACTCCTTGGGCGCACCGCTCGCGCCGGGTGAGGCCGACGTCGCCTGGCCCTGCAATCCCGACGAGAAGTGGATCGTGCACTTCCCGGAGGCCCGCGAGATCTGGTCGTACGGCTCGGGCTACGGCGGCAACGCGCTCCTCGGGAAGAAGTGCTTCGCGTTGCGCATCGCGTCGGTTATCGCCCGGGACGAGGGCTGGCTCGCCGAGCACATGCTGATCCTCAAGCTCACGTCCCCCCAGGGGCGGGTGCACTACCTCGCGGCCGCGTTCCCGTCGGCGTGCGGCAAGACGAACCTCGCGATGCTCATCCCCACGATCCCCGGCTGGAAGGCCGAGACCATCGGCGACGACATCGCCTGGATGAAGGTCGGGTCCGACGGACGGCTCTACGCCATCAACCCGGAGTTCGGCTTCTTCGGGGTCGCGCCGGGCACCAACATGGCGAGCAACCCCAACGCCATGCGCACGGTCGCCCGCAACACCGTGTTCACCAACACCGCGCTCACCGACGACGGCGACGTGTGGTGGGAGGGCATGGACGGGGAGCCGCCCGCGCACGCACTCGACTGGAAGCGCCGGGACTGGACACCGGCCGCGGATTCCGACGCCGCGCACCCGAACTCGCGGTTCTGCGCGCCGGCGTCACAGTGCCCGGTGATCGCGCCCGAGTGGGAGGACGTCAACGGCGTGCCGATCTCGGCGTTCCTGTTCGGCGGCCGGCGCGCCACCACCGTGCCGCTCGTGTTCGAGGCGCGCGACTGGCGTCACGGCGTGTTCGTCGCCGCCACCATGGGATCCGAGAAGACGGCCGCGGCGTTCGGCGGACTCGGCGAGCTGCGCCGCGACCCCTTCGCCATGCTGCCGTTCTGCGGGTACCACATGGGCGACTACTTCGCGCACTGGCTCGCCATGCCCGAGCGCACCGACGCCTCGAAGCTGCCGCGCATCTACGGGGTGAACTGGTTCCGC
>BTUT01000366.1:0-3834 GCA_045862935.1 Acidimicrobiia bacterium | reverse complement strand
CGGGATACGTCCAGGTCCCGCTCGGCACCAGCACGCGCTCGACGGCCGCGAGGAGGCCGGCCGAGCCCGAGTCCTCACCCGCGGCGTGCACCGCCCGGCACATCAGCTCGACCGCCTCGAGACCGCTGCCGGGCGTGTCGACGGACTGCGCCGCCACGCCGACGCCCGCGACGACCGGGGTGCGGGGATCGAGCGACGCGAGCGAGCGGGTGGTCACCCGGGGAGCGTACGGCGGTGCGGTGCTACAGCCCCCACGGGGTGAGGTCGACGCCCAGCGCGTGCAGTCGGTCGATCAGGGCCTCGGGCCGCATCGACTGGCTCGACCAGTGGTAGTCCCACCCGCGCGTGCCGACCGCCGGCTCCACGTAGCCGTGGACCTGGTCCATCGTGAAGAGCACGCCGCGGCGGCCGATCTGGCGCTCGTAGCGCGCGCCGTGCTCGGCGTCGAGCACGAAGTTCGTGTGGTCGCACATCGCCTTCATGTCGTCGTGGACCCAGTCCCACATGGGCGCGCCCACGTGCACCAGCGGCTCGACCGGCTCGTAGCGCGTTACCGCGAAGTCGCGCGACCAGAAGCGGATCGGCTCGAGGCAGCACGCGCAGTAGGACTCGAGGCGGAGCTCCCGAGCAGCGAAGTGCGGCATCTTCGACACCGCGACCGCCTCGTGCGCGCAGCCGATGAAGCTGTGGAACTCGCCGTCGAGGTGCATCTCGACCTGGCTGGGGAACGCCGAGTACGGCGGGATCTTCAGCAGGTCGCAGTTCGGTGAGTCCTGGTCGACGACGACGACGATGCCGGTCTGGAGCTCCTTGTACGCCTGCACGATGTCGCGCCGGGAGAGGCCGGTGCCTTCGTGGACGGCGCGCAGGTTCGGGCCGCGGCGCTGCTCGGCCCAGTAGTCGAAGACGAACTGGCGGACCGCGAGCGCGCGCTCGGACCACTCCATCGGGTGCGGGACGTACTGGGCCACGATGGCTCCTCTCCGGGATGCGCGTCCGCGGAGGACGGCCGCGTCCGGGTCAGTCTGTCGCGCGCGGTGCCGGTTAGGGTGCGCTGGTGACCGATCGCCGCCACGGGTTCGTCTACACCGTCGCCGGGCTGCTCGTGCTCGCCGCGAACGTCGTCGACGCGGCGAACCGGGGCTCGTCCGTCTGGAACTTCGTCGCCATCGCGATCGGCACCGTGCTGCTCTTCTGGGGCTTCCTCCTCATCGGTCGAAGCCCGGGCTGACGGCCGTCCGCGGGGGTGCCCCCGCGACCGGTCGGCATGGGCTATCGTCCACTCACCGGGGACCACCCACCCCAGAGCGCCCCGGTGATCGGAGTCCATCGTGCGCAGAGGCATCTCCCTCGCCGTCGCGGCCGTCGTGGCCCTCGGCCTGGTCGCCGGTTCCGCAGCGGCGGCCGGCGCCCAGACCGGCAACCTCGCCGAGTTCTGCACGGCGCGGGTCACGCTCGACCCGCTGCTCGGCTCGGGCAACAAGAAGGCCGCGCTCGCCGCGTTGGACCGGGTGGTGGCGAACGCTCCGCCCGCGGTGGCGGGCGCGGTCACCGAGATCCGCGACGGCTACAAGAAGAAGGGCGACAAGGCCTTCGAGGAGCTGAGCCAGCCGATCGCCGCGGCCGACGCGTTCATCTACGAGAACTGCCCGGGGGCAAAGGTCCCGGTCGCGGCCATCGACTACGAGTACGAGGGTGTCCCGGCCACGCTGAAGCCGGGGGTCACGCAGTTCAAGCTCGAGAACGACGCACCCAAGGAGAACCACGAGCTGTTCATGGTGAAGCTGAACCCCGAGGGTGCAGCCATGGATCCCGAGGAGCTGCTCTCGCTCCCGGAGAAGAAGGTCACCAAGCTCGTCGACTTCTCGACGGCGACCGCAGCCTTCGCGCCGCCGGGTGAGACGGGCTACACCGTGACGACCCTCCAGCCGGGTGAGTACGTCTACGCGTGCTTCATCCCCCAGGGTGGGAAGAAGAAGGGCGCGCCGCACTTCACGCTCGGGATGTACGGCACGTTCACCGTCTCGTAGCGCCTCGTCGCTCCGAGGCCCGGCCCGCGGTCGGGCTACATCTGCTCGGTCGCGCCGAAGTGGGGGAACGCCGCGTGCGTGCCTCCGTCGACGATCAGCGTCTGACCCGTGATGAAGCTCGCCAGCGCGGACACGAGGAACACGAGCGGGCCCGCGATCTCGTCGGCCTCGCCCATGCGACCGAGGGGCTGGATGGAGTCCCGGGCCCGCTCCTCGGGGCTCGTCGCCATGTGGGCCTGCTGCTCCTTCATGCGCGGCGTCGCGATCATGTCGGGCGCCACCGCGTTGACCCGGATGCCGTGGCGACCCCACTCCTGGGCCATGGTGCGGGTGAGCGACATCACCCCGGCCTTGGCGGCGCCGTAGGCGCCGTGGCGCGGGGCCCCGTAGATCCCGCTCACCGACGCGACCAGCGCCAGGGCCCCGCCGGTGCCCTGGTCGATCATGTGGTGGGCCGCGGCCGTGCCGGTCCAGAGGTGGTGGCGGAGGTTGCGGCTGAGGTCGAGCTCCCAGGTGTCGTCGTCGAGATCGAAGAGCGTGCCCCACGCCGCGAAGCCGATCATGTTGATCACCACGTCGAGGCCACCGTGGAACGCGGCCGCGTCGTCGACGAGCGCGACCGCGCGGGAGCGGTCGGTGACGTCGCCGGCGAGCGCGTGGGACGCGACTCCGAGCGCGGCGGCCTCCGCGGCGACGGCGTCGGCCCTCGCCGGATCGAGGTCGGCGACCACCACCGGAGCGCCCGCGCGCGCGAGGAGCAGCGCGCTCTCCCGACCGATGCCGTAGCCGCCGCCCAGCACGAGCGCCCGCTTGCCTTGGAGCCCCAACACGTTCACGTCCATGGCCCCGGACTCTACGCCGCCCCCGAGATGCGTCCCACCGCCGCGCATACGTGCTCCCGGGACGCATCAAGACGGGGGACGGGTTCAGGGGTCGGGGGACGGGTTCAGGGGTCGGGGGACGGGTTCAGGGGTCGAGGAGTGGGGAGGGGTCGGGGAGTGGGGGGCCGTCGAAGCGGTCGATCGTGGCGAACTCGGGGACGGGTCGACGCCGGAGACGCTGCGGTTGGTGGACCGGCTCGCCGAGCGCGATCATCGCGGCCACGGCCCAGCCGTCGGGGGCACCGAGCAGGGCGAGGGTCTGGGGCTCCCGCCGCACGGCGAACGTCGTGAGCACGCCGCCGAGCCCGAGCAGTCGGGCCGCGAGCAGGATGTCGCGGCAGAACGGGTAGATCGACGCTCCGGCCACCACCCCGTGGCGATCGAGCTCGGCGTCCATCGCCGCGAGCTTGCCGAGCTCGACGAGCACGACCAGGAGCGCGGGAGCCGACGAGAGCTGCTCGAACACGGTGACGTCGAGCGGCTCGGCGCGCGCGGACGCGAGGTCGACGTCGCCGGGGCCGGGCCAGCGTCCACGGTCGAACAGGCCGAACGCGCGCTGCCCGGCACGCTGGAGCGCCCGGTACTCCTTGGCGGTCGCGACGATCAGCTCACCGAGGCGGCGCCGTAGGTCGGCATCTTCGACCGAGACGACGTGCCACGGTTGCTGGTTGCCCCCGCTCGGGGCGTGGCGGGCGACCTCGAGGAGGTGCGCGACCTCGTCGCGGCTGACTTCTCGTTCGGTGAACTCGCGGATCGCGCCGGTGGTCCGGAGCGCGGTCTCGAGTTCGGTCGTGAGTGCAGGGTGCGAGACCATGCGCCATTCTGCTGCGCGACGTGGCATGCTCCCGCCCCGGCCGGACCGCGAGCGCACGGAGGCGATGCAATGACGGGAGCAGCCCGCTTCGAAGGGAAGGTGGCGTTCG
>BTUT01000365.1:0-3841 GCA_045862935.1 Acidimicrobiia bacterium | reverse complement strand
CCGCGTGGACCACCGGGCGGGCGCCGAGCTCGACGGCGCAGAAGTCGTCGCCGAGCACGCCGATCCCGCGCTGGGCGCAGGCGAGCGTGGTGGTGGACTTGCCGGCACCACCGTCGCCGACGAGCAGCACCGCGCCGTCCGGGTCGCCGACCGCCGCGGCGTGGAGGAACGAGCGCCCCCGGCTCGGGAGCCACCGAGCCAGGATCGTGGTGAACGGGCGGTGTCGTTGCGAGCCGGAGAGCCGCGACGAGTCCTCGCACCAGGCCACGGCTCGCCGGGCGTCGAGGTCGATGGCCTTCGCTCGCCACGGATCGGGGTGCACGACCAGGTGGAGGCCGAGCCCCGCCGCGCGGTACGCGCCGGGAGGGGGGAGCGGGGGTGGCGCCAGGCCCGTCGAAGCGGTGTCCCAGGTGACGAGCTCGAGGTCGGGGGATCGCGGTGCATGGCCAGGCGGGACCACGAGGTGCGAGATCGCGTCCGGAAGGGGCGCGGCCCCCCAGGCCCCGCCGAGGGTGAGCGCGAGCTCCAGCCCGGCGAGCCGCAGACGCAGGGGCTCGGCGGGGCCGACCGACTGCGCGGCCCGCGCGCCGGCATCGAGCGCTGTGCAGGCGGCGAGGAGCTCGTCGGGGCGAACGTCGGTGGGTCGGATCCTCACGACGCGCGATGCGGCCAGCCGGCATCGTCCACGTCGTGCAGCGGGTCGACCAGGAGCAGGTCGTTCATGTCCCGGTGGGCATCCAGGCTCGGAGCATCGAACGTCGCCGGCCAGGCGGTCCGGTCGTCGTCGGCGGCGTCCGGGTGGGGCGAAGCCTCGGTCGCAGCGATCAGCGCTTCGTCGGCGAGGGCCTGGACGAACGAGCGCACGGCGGTCCCGACGCCGTCCGCATCCGGATAGCGCCCCTCGGTCACCGAGACGAGGGCTCCGAGCGTCGCGCCCCCCTCGAGCAGGGCCCACAGCGCGGACGCGACGCCACGCAGGCTGTAGAAGATCCCGGATTCCGTGTCGATGACCATGGTCTCGTCGCCGATGGTCTCCGCGATCACCGAACCCGGCCGCGGCACGAGCGCGAGCGCTTCGTCGAGCATGTCCTCAGTGTTGCCGATCAGCGGGGCGAGAGGCGGACATGGAGGTCCCTGATCGACAGCGTGATGGGGTTGCCGATGCCCTGCACGGCGTACTCGGGCTCGCCGAGGACCTCGATGTCACCGGCGCGCGCGAGCAGCTCCTCGAACATGACCCGGATCTCCCGCTTCGCGAGGTTGGCGCCCAGGCAGTAGTGCACTCCGCCGCCGCCGAACGTCACGTGCGGGTTCTCCGTGCGGGTGATGTCGAAGCGGTACGGGTCGGCGAAGACCTCGGCGTCGCGGTTCGCGGAGGGATACCACACGCTCACGCGCTCCCCGGCGGCGATCGGGACGCCGCCGATCTCGACGTCCTCGGTCGCCGTGCGACGGAAGTAGGCGACGGGCGAGGACCAGCGGAGGATCTCCTCGACGGCGGTCGGGATGACCGCGGGGTCGCGGCGCATCCGCTCCATCTGGTCGGGGTGCTCGAAGAGCGCGAGGAGCCCGGACGAGATCGCGTTCCGGGTGGTCTCGCTGCCCGCGATCGTGAGCACCATGAAGAACAGGTCGAGCTCGAGCTCGCTGAGTCGGGTGCTCGTGCCGTCGCCGTGGGCGAGCTCCGCCGTGATGAGCTTCGTCCACACGTCGTCGGTGGGGGTTCGGCGCTTCTCGGCACCGAGGTCGTGCGCGTACCCGAAGAGCTCGGACTCGATGGCCGCGCGCCGGCGGTGATCGAGGCGGGTCCGGGGATCAGTGGACTGGAGCAGCTGGTTCACGTGCTCGAAGATCCACTCCCGGTCGCGGACGGGGATCCCCACGATGTCGGCGATCAGGTGCATCGGGAGTTGGTAGGCCACCTCGTGGACGAAGTTGCACGTCTCGGCCTCGAGGGCACGCTCGATGATGGCGATCGCCCAGGTACGAGCCTGCGCGTCGAGCATCGCGGTCGTGCGGGGCGTGAAGCCCGCGCTCACGAGGCGTCGAAGGCGCGTGTGGTCCGGCGGGTCCATCGACACGAGCATCGCCCCGCGTCGTTCCGGGGCCAGCTCGGGCAGCGACGGGCCCTCGTACGACCGGAAGCGTGCCGCATCACGGCTCACGGCCTGGACGTCCGCGTGCTTCGAGAGGACCCAGAAGCTGCCGCCGATGCGCTCGGTCCCGGGGGTGTCGGGGTGGCGCCACACGGGGGCCTCCTCCCGCAGCACTGCGAACAGCTCGTGCGGGAACCCGTGCCGGTACAGCTCGCCCCGGGTGAGGTCCACCCCGTCGAGGGTCGACGGCATCGAGGAGATCACCGGCCGCGGCTCGCTCGGCGCCCTACGTGAGCACGAGGGGGAGTGTGGCCAGCCCGCGCACGTTGCTCGAGCGCATCCGCACCACCCGCGACTCGTCGATCTCGTAGTCCGGGAACCGGTTGAGCAGCTCGTCGAACGCGACGCGGGTCTCGAGTCGGGCGAGTGCCGCGCCGAGGCAGAAGTGCACGCCGTACCCGAAGCTGACGATCGAGTCCGCGCGACGGTGGATGTCGAACAGCTCGGGCTCGTCGAACACCCGGTCGTCGTGGTTCGCGGCGCCGGTGATCAGGATCACGCGCCGGTCCGCGGGGATCGTCGTGCCGTGCAGCTCGACGTCGGTCGACGTCCACCGGCCCTGGTAGTGCGAGGGCGCGTCCCAGCGCAGCATCTCCTCGACCGCGTTCGGGAGCAGGGCGCGGTTCGCGGTGAGCTCGCGGCGCTGATCGGGATACCACCACAGCGCGACGAGCCCGTTGGCGACGAGGCGCGCCACGGTCTCGTGGCCGGCGAACGCGAGCTCGAGCACGCGGGTCGACAGCTCCTCGTCGGTGAGGTGCCAGGCGTTGCCGGCGTCGTCGGAGACCTCCGAGGTGATGAGCAGGCTGACCACGTCGTCGCCGGGGTTCCGGCGCCGGTCCACGACCACCCCGTAGAGCAGGGTCGCGAGCTCGACCTGCGCGGTGGCGGCGTCCTCGGAGACCGTGCCGCTCTCGTCGCGGGTGAAGAGCCGGTCGGCGAGGTGGTGCACCTCCTGGCGCAGGCTCTCGGGGATCCCGAGGAGCTCTCCGATCACCGCCAGCGGGAGCTGGATCGAGAAGTCCTCCACCGCGTCGAAGCTGGGCTCGCCGCGAAACGGGTCGAGCAGCCGCGCGCAGCACTCGCGCATGAAGGACTCGAGCCCGCCGACGCGGCGCGGCGTGAACAACCGGCTCACGATCCGCCGGTGCCACTCGTGGAGCGGCGGATCCTTCGTGATGAGGAGGTCCTGGCCGGCTTCGACGCCCTCGAGCGTCACCCCCCGCGAGCTGATGAAGCTCGCCGGGTCCTTGTGCGCGGCGAGCACGTCGTGGTAGCGGGAGAGCGCGTAGAACCCGAGGTCGGGGTTGTGGTAAACGGGCGCCTCGTCGCGGAGGCGGCGGTACACCGGGTACGGGTTGTGCTGGGTCTCGAATGCGAACGGGTCGTAGACGACGCTCACGGTGCGCCCACGCTCACGACGCCGGGGCCGGGTCGGGATCGGGTTCCGGGTCCGTGTCCGGCGGCGCAGCTCCGGCGTGCATCTCTGCGAACATCTCCTCGCGATCGAACGCGGCCACGGGCGCCTTCGAGGGTCGCAGGACGATCTCCTGCAGGTCGATGCCGGGATACCGGACGAGCGCCTCGAGCGTCGTCACGATGACGTCGGCGAGCTCGTTGCCGTCCATGATCGTGGTGTCGACGTTGCCGATGCGGGCCCACTCCTCCCAGAGCTCCGTCATGAG
>BTUT01000364.1:0-3848 GCA_045862935.1 Acidimicrobiia bacterium | reverse complement strand
TGACGTCATGCACGAGCGGACGGTGCGGACACTGGTCCTGGGGAAGTGGGCCGACTACAAGCCGGTGCTCCCGCAGGCGACGGTGCGCTTCCTTCCCCGCGACCCGTACCTCGACGCCGCGCGCGCGGATCCCACGGTCGGCGCCGAGCTCGCCGTGGGGTGGTTCGAGGACTTCGAGGTGGAGTTCCGGGAGCCCGTGCTCGCCGACGTCGTCGCCCAGCTCGTGACCGTGTGCCCGCCGATCATGTCGGAGGTGGTCGACGGCGAGCCGCCGCGCATCCAGCGCGCCTACGTCGAGGGCGCCTTCCTCCGGCGGCTGTTCCGGCTGCTCGTCGAGGGTCACGGCTGGGAGGCCGACGCGAACGTCCGTGACGTGATGGCCCGCCACTACCCGTTCCACCTCGCCGCGGTCGAGGCCGTCGAGGGTGCGGGCCGCGTCTAGCCTCGACGGCCGATGGAGCCGGTCGATCGGCGGAACGGGTCGAGGCGTCGAGTGGGTGGGGGGTCATGCACCTCTTCTCCGCGGTCGACCACGACCGGGCCGCGGCCGACCCGATCCCGCCAAGTGGGTGCTCGACGCAATCGACGAGCTCATCGCCGACGGCGTCCACCAGGTGCTCACCTTCGCGGTGCTCGGGCACAAGGCTGACTTCGGGGTGATGGCGCTCGGCCCCGATCTCGCGCGTCTCCAGGCCTTCCAGCACGCCGTGCGCGCCGTGCCGTTGGGGGCGACGTGGTCGTACGTATTGCTCACCGAGGCGTCGAAGCGCCGCACCGCCACCGACAACTGGTTCTCGCTTTCCTTCGACGAGCGCAAGTGGCTCATTGGCGGGCACGCGCGCGTGGGGCGCGGCGACGCGGGCCGGTTGCTCCAGCTCATCACCGGGTCCACCGGCACCGACGACTGGGAGTGGGGGGTCACGCTCCTCGCCGACGACCCCGCGGTGCTCGAGGAGATCGTCTACGAGAAGCGCTCCGCCGAGTTCGTCCCGCTCGTCACCGGCTTCGTGCGGCTCGCCCGGCCAACCGGCTGAGTGCGGCGCCCGCACGCATCGCGGTCGTACTGATGGACCTCGACGCAGCGGGTGACGCGATCGTCGTCGGCATGGAGCGCGCGCTGCCCGGGTGGGTCGAGGAGTGCGTCGCGTTCATCGCGAACGAGTGGGGACAGCTCGATCCGGACGCGCGCGTCGCGCTCGATGAACGCGCGCGAGACGCCGGTGCCGCGGCGAGCACTCGGGTTGCCGCCGAGCTGCGCGCGCTGTTCGCACTGCCACCTGCCGAGCAGCGCACCACCCCATTGGAGATCGTGCGCACGGCGGTGCGCGAGGTGACCGACGTGCTCGAATCCGCGGGTATCCCTCCGGTGGAGCGCGACGCCTTCGACGAGCGCGCCTTCCCCGACGACCGCTACGGCGTTACCCCGAGCTCGCTCGCCGACCTGGGCGACGACACTCTCGGCCCGCTCCAGCTCGCGTGGGGGATGGCCAAGGCTCGCGCGCTGCGCGCCGACTCGTCCTGACTCCGTTCCGACCTGCGTCCCAGATGCACGGAGGCGCGGCTCCGTCGTCCCGGCGACGCCGTTCCCGATCCACGTCGCGCCGACGCAGGCGGCCAGATCGACGGGCTGGTCGGCGACGTGGCCGGAGGCGTCGCCGTGGACGAACTCGACCCGGTCGGCGACACCGAGCTCGACGGCGCGGGCTCGCGCCTGTTCGGTGAACCGTGCTGACGTCCACGCCGAATCCCGTGATCCCGTGCCCGTGATCGCGGGCCCAGGTGCACAGCATCTCGCCCGACCCGCTGGCCAGGTCGAGCACCCTGGTGCCGGGCGCGAGTCGCCGCGCCTCACCCAGGGCTGCGGGGAAGGTCCACGCCCCATTCTCTTGGCGCGCGAACTGGGTGACGCCACTTCCCTCGGTCGGGATTCATTGGACCGTGAGTACCGCTCAGCGAAACTGGCGGTCCAATGAAACGGCCCGGGTGTCGGAGCAGCATCGGCGCCGACGAAAGCCGCGCGCTCAGCGGTCCTGACCGTGCGACGTGCGTCCCAGGAGCACGTATGCGCGGTTGTGGGACGCATCTTGGTTTGGGGGCGCTCCGACGCCGCGGAGCCGGCGGTGCTTCACACGCACGAAACAATCCAGCAACTGGAGAGAAACCTCCTCCATCCAACCTGACCGGGACCTGATCACCTCATGCCCGACGGGCAGGACTGGAGGACATCGTGAAGTACGACGCGGGCAACATTGCCTGGGTCTTGATCTCGGCCGCGCTGGTCATGTTCATGACCCCTGGCCTCGCGCTGTTCTACGGCGGCATGGTCCGGGCGAAGAACGTGCTCGGGATGCTCATGCAGAACTTCTTCGCGCTGGGCATCGTGACCGTCCTGTGGGCCGTGGTCGCCTACTCCCTCGCCTTCGGCGGCACCGGGGATCTCATCGGCAACTTCGACTTCGCGTTCTTCAAGGACGTGGCCACCGTCGCGCCCCCCGGTCTGAGCGGCCTCCCGGTGCCGCCGCTGCTGTTCAGCGGTTACCAGCTGATGTTCGCGATCATCACGCCGGCGCTCATCACCGGCGCGATCGCCGACCGCATGCGCTTCAAGGCCTGGGTCTGGTTCATCGGCCTCTGGGCGGTGATCGTGTACTCGCCGGTGGCGCACTGGGTGTTCTCGCCCGAGGGCTGGCTGTTCAAGGAGGGTGCGCTCGACTTCGCCGGCGGTGCCGTGGTGCACATCAACGCCGGGATCGCGGCCCTCGCCGCGGTCTTGATCCTCGGCAAGCGCCGGGGTTGGCCGCAGCACCCGATGCCGCCCCACTCGCTGCCGCTCACGCTCATCGGCACGGGCATCCTGTGGTTCGGCTGGTTCGGGTTCAACGCGGGGTCGGCGCTCTCGGGGAGCGAGCTCGCGGTGCAGGCGCTCATCAACACGCACTTCGCGGCGGCGGCCGGCATGCTCGCCTGGCTCGTGGTCGAGAAGCTCCGCAGCGGTCACGCCACCACGTTGGGTGCGGCCTCGGGTGCCGTCGCTGGTCTCGTGGCCATCACGCCGTGCGCCGGGTTCGTCGGCTCGATGAACGCGATCTACATCGGTGCCATCGCCGGCGCCATCTGCATGCTCGCGGTGAGCCTGAAGATGAAGTTCGGCTATGACGACTCGCTCGACGTCGTGGGCGTCCACCTCGTCGGCGGTCTCGTCGGCACGCTGCTGCTCGGGCTCTTCGCCGACACCGCGATCAACTCGGCGGGCCGCAACGGGGTGTTCTACGGTGGCGGCTGGGGACTCTTCGGCGACCAGGCGCTCGCGGCCGTGTCGGTGATGGTGTTCTCGTTCGTCGTCACCGGTGTGATCCTGCTCGTGCTCAAGAAGGTGCTGCCCGGCGGGATCCGGGTGGACGCCGAGGAAGAGGAGTCGGGGCTCGACTTGAACGAGCACTCCGAGACCGCCTACGCCTACGACCGAGTCTGACGTCGAGTCTGACGAGAAAGGAATGCACAGGTGAAGCTGATCGTCGGCATCATCAAGCCGTTCAAGTTGGACGACGTCAAGGAAGCGCTGAAGGACCTCGGTGTGCAGGGGATCACCGTGTCCGACGTGCAGGGCTTCGGCCGTCAGCGCGGGCACACCGAGGTGTACCGCGGCGCCGAGTACACGATCGACTTCGTGCCGAAGGTGCGGATCGAGGTGCTCGTCGACGACGCCGACGCAGAGCGGGTGGTCCAGGCGCTGGTCGAAACCGCTCGCACGGGCAAGATCGGCGACGGCAAGGTCTGGGTCGTCCCGGTGGAGTCGGTGTACCGCATCCGTACGGGTGAAGCCGGTCCGGACGCGCTCTGAGGTGCGG
>BTUT01000363.1:0-3852 GCA_045862935.1 Acidimicrobiia bacterium | reverse complement strand
CGCGCGCAGGTCGGTGATGCAGGTGATCGCCCGCTCGGCGAGGTCCTCGGTCACGTGGTAGCCGTCCTCGTAGGTGCGGGGCGGCTCGACGAAGTGGTTGTCGTGCGCGAGCTCGGGTGCGAACTGATGCGTCTCGCCGTGGAACCAGCCGTAGAAGCGCTCGAAGCCGCGCCCCAGTGGCCATCGGGTGCGGGGTGCGCCGAGATGGGCCTCGTCCTCGGGGGTCAGGTGCCACTTGCCGATCGCGTACGTCGCGTAGCCGCGGTCGCGCAGGATCTCCGACATGAAGCCTGCCGACTTCGGGATGCGGCCGCTGTAGCCGGGGAAGCCGCGTGCGAGGTCGGTGATGCGGCCCATGCCGACCGAGTGGTGGTTGCGGCCGGTGAGCAGGCACGCGCGGGTCGGTGAGCACAGCGCCGTGGTGTGGAAGCGGGAGTAACGGAGTCCACCCGCGGCGAGGCGGTCGATGTTCGGGGTGTCGAGGTCGGACCCGTAGCAGCCGAGCTGGGCGAAGCCGACGTCGTCGAGCACGATGAGGACCACGTTGGGAGCACCCTCGGGGGGTCGTTCGGGTTCGGGCCACCACGGCTCCGAGTCGCGCCAGTCGCGACCGATCCGACCCTTGAACTCGTGTGGCTCCATCCCGGGAGCCTGCCACCCGAGGACGGGCGCGGGCCAGACGCCAGCGGCTAGAAACGGGCGCATGGATCTGGGTTTGCGCGGTGCGGCGGTCGTGATCAACGGTGGATCGAAGGGCATGGGACGCGCCGCGGCCGAGTGCTTCGCCGGCGACGGCGCGCGAGTGTGCGTGCTCGCCCGTGGCCAGGAGGCGATCGACGAGACCGTCGAGGCGTTGCTGGCGGCAGGCGCATCCGACGCGCTCGGCATCGTCACCGACCTGACCGTGCGGGCCGACGTCGACGCGGCGTTCGCCGCGATCGGTGAGCGCTGGGGTGAGCTCAACGTGCTGGTGAACGCGGCCGGACCGTCGGGAGTCGGCGTTCGTGACTTCGAGGATCTCGACGACCAAGAGTGGATGGCTACGTTCGACATCGGCGCGATGTCGGCCGTGCGGTGCGTGCGTGCCGCGCTCCCGTTGCTCCGGGCGGCGGAATGGGCGCGGATCGTGAACGTCTCGGCCCACTCCACGAAGCGCCAGTCGGCATCCCTGGTCGCGTACACGGCGTCGAAGTCGGCGATGACGAGCATCTCGAAGAACCTGTCGCTCTCGCTCGCCCCCGAGGGGATCCTGGTCAACACCGTGTCGCCCGGCTCGTTCCTCTCGGCGGGCCTCGTCGGCTACCTCGCGTCGCTGCCGCCGGAGCGCGGGATCGACCTCACGTCGCTCGAGGATGCCATGCGGGTCATCAAGGAGGACTTCGAGCACCCGGCCCACCTGCCGCGAGCCGGTGACCCGAACGAGATCGGTCCGGTGATCGCGTTCGTCGGGTCCCGGGTCAACAGCTACATGACGGGCGCGAACATCAACGTCGACGGTGGCTCCGACTTCACGTGAGCGCACCTGACGCTCCGGACTCGCGCGCCGCGCCGGTGTGGCGACGCCGCAGCGACGTGGTCTGGCGCCGCTCGCTCGACGCGGTGATCCTGTTCCCACCGGGAGCCGACGACGCCATGACGCTCACCGACCCCGGTGCAGTCGTGTGGGATCTCTTGGAGCAGCCCGCGACGCTCGACGAGCTCGTCGACACGCTCGTGCAGCTCTACGCGGGTGACCGGTCCACGATCGAGCACGATCTCCGGGAGCTCCTCGTGGGCCTACAGGACCGCCACGCCGTCGCGTCGGCGTGAGTCTCGTGACGGCACGCGCATGAGCGAGGGCCGGGCGTCCAACCCGGACGCTGGTCAGCGCGTCCAGGTCGCGGTGGTGGGGACGGTGAACCTCGATCACACCGTGCGCGTCCCGCGACTGCCGGCGAGGGGCGAGACCGTGGTCGGTGACGACGTCGCCACTGCGCCGGGGGGCAAGGGCGCGAACCAGGCCGTGGCCGCGGCGCGCCAGGGCGCCCGCACCGCGCTCGTCGGGTGCGTCGGTCACGACGGCGCGGGAGACCGTGTGCTCGAGTTCCTCGCCGCGGAGCCCAGCCTCGACCTGCGCGGCGTCGCGCGCGCCGACGGGTCGTCGGGTGCGGCCTTCGTCGTGGTGGACGCCCTGGGCCACAACACCATCGTGAGCGCACGGGGCGCCAACCGGTCTCTCGACCGTCCCCACGTCGAACGGCACGGTCGCACGATCGCGGAGGCGTCGGTGCTCCTGGTGCAGCTCGGTGTGCCGGTCGACTCGGTGCACGCGGCCCTCGAGATCGCGCGCAGCGTGGGCACGATCACGATCCTCGACCCGTCACCGCCGGGAGATCTCCCCGCCGACCTCGCGGTCGAGGTCCTCCGGCTCGTCGACGTCTGCACGCCGAACGAGTCCGAGGTGGAGCGGCTCACGGGGGTGAGGGTGACCGAGGGTGCGCCGGTGCAGCAGGCCGCGGAGGCCCTCGTCGCGCGCGGGTGTGCGTCGGTCGTGATCACGCTCGCGGAGCGGGGGGCGTTCTATGCCGGGCCCGACGGGTGCCATGTGGTCGACCCGTTTCCCGTCGACGCCGTCGACCCGACCGGCGCGGGCGACGCGTTCTGCGGTGCGCTGGCGGCGGCCCTGGCCGACGGTGCCGCCATGCGCCACGCGCTCGTCACCGCGTCGGCCGCGGGCGCGCTCGCCGCAACCCGCGCCGGCGCCGCGCCGTCGATGCCCAGTCGGGCGGAGGTCGAGGCCCTCGCGTCGCGGGCGGGGCGCCGCCTCGGTTGACCCCGGCGCGCCTCGATCGCCGCGTTGAAGGCCGAGGCGGTCGAGGCGGTCGTGGCCGACGCGGTCACGAGGCCGGATCTGCACGACGACGGCCTCGTGGTGGGGCCCCGAGCAGCGGGAGCGGGGGCCCGCCGCTCAGGGACTCCCACCGTCGCCGGGGAAACACCACGCAGCTCTCGGGCGGGGCAGGGGCACCACTGCATGGTGTCGCGCCCGGTCGTCACCCATTCAACCCGTGATGCTGCCCAATGGTTCCCCGATTGGCGGATTCTTGACCGCCCGCTGGCCGAATCCTTCGCGATCGAACCACTGGCGGAGTGCCACGAGCCCGGCGACGCCCGTGATCACCGCGGCCACGGCGCCGATGCCGAGGCTGGCCCGCGGCCCGAACTGCTCAGCGACCGCGCCGACGATGGGGCTCCCGATCGGGGTGCTGCCGAGGAACGCCACCGAGAACAGCGCAGTCACCCGGCCACGCATCTCCGGGTCGGCCCGCTCCTGCACGGCGGCGTTGGCCATCGAGAAGAACACCATCCCGGTCATGCCGACCGGCACGAGGAAGAGGTACGCGAGGCCGAGGGTGGGTGCCACGGTCGCCAGGCCCATCGTCACGCCGAACGCGACCGAGGAGATCGCCATGAGGCGGCCGCTCGCTCGTCCCAGGTGCGCGGCGACGAGCGCTCCGACGAGCGACCCGACCCCGGTGGCCGCGAACATCAGCGCGTAGCCCGTCGCACCGCTGTGGAACGTGCGCTTCGCCAGCAGCGGGAGCACCACTTGGTAGTTGAAGGCGAGGACGCCGACCACGAACGTCATGATGATCGCGAGGCGCACGAGCGGGTCGTCCCATGCGTAGCGGATCCCGGCTCGGAGCTGGCCCTTCGTCCGGGGGAGCGGCGCCGACGCATGGATGCCGTCGGTCGACATCATCTGCAGCGCGACGATCACCGCGGCGAACGACGCCGCGTTCAGGACGAAGCACCAGCCGATGCCGACGGTGGCGATGAGGATCCCCGCGATCGACGGACCGATGATGCGGG
>BTUT01000362.1:0-3869 GCA_045862935.1 Acidimicrobiia bacterium | reverse complement strand
CCGACCCCGGCGTCGCCCGCCCGTCCGACCGCGAATGCGGGACCACCGGCCCTTCTCCGATCCCGACCCGTCGGCGCAGCATGGCGCCCGTCGGTTCTACCGGTTCGAGGGGGTGCTCGAACCGGTCGAAGCGGCGAGGTTGGTAGAAGCCAGCTCGAGGATCCGAGCGGTGCAGCCGCTCATCTCCACGGGTGGGAGGAGGTTCTCGACGACGCAGGTCGCCAGCGAGTGGAACGCCGATCCGGCCGGACTCTCCGGATCGGAGAGGGCCACCGGGCGACCTGCGTCGCCGCCGCGTCCGAGCTCGGGCTCGAGCGGGATCCGGGCCACGAGCGGTGCTCGGATGTCGGCTGCCAGCGCGGCGCCGCCGCCCTCGCCGAAGAGCGCGAAGCGCTCGCCCGACGGCGTGACGAACTCGCTCATGTTCTCCACGACCCCGACGATCTTCATGTAGGAGCGCCGGGCCATGTCGGCGACGCGCGCGGCCACCTTCTGGGCGGCGAGCGCCGGCGTCGTGACCACGAGCATCTCGGCCTGGGGGAGCATCCGTGCGAGCCCCATCTGGATGTCGCCGGTGCCGGGGGGCATGTCGACGAGCAGGTAGTCGAGCCGGCCCCAGCGCACGTCCTTGAGGAACTGCTCGACCGCCTTCGTGAGGATCAGGCCACGCCACATGAGCGCGGAGGTCTCGTCCTCGACGAGGAAGCCCATCGACACGACCTTCACGACGCCGCCCGCCCCGTCGTCGCCCGCCTCGTCGCCGCCGCGAGTGCCGGCACCACGCGAACCGGGGACCGCGATCTCGTTGGGGTGGATCTTGCCGTCGGCTCCGCCCAGGCGGCCCTCCACGCCGAGCATCCGCGGGACCGAGAAGCCCCAGATGTCGGCGTCGAGGATCCCCACGGTGAGGCCGCGGGCGGCCAGCGCGACGGCGAGGTTCACGGTGACCGACGACTTGCCCACGCCACCCTTGCCGCTGGCGACGGTGATCACGCGCGTGGTGGGCGCCACCTCGGTGGGCGCGGCGTGCTCGCGGGCGTTGAACCGCGCCCGGTCCATGGCTCGGGCCTTCTGCTCGGCGGTCATCTCGCCGTACTCGACGGCGACCCCCGTCACGCCGGGGAGCCCGTCGACCTTCGACTGGACCTCGGTCTTGATCTGGTGACGCAGGGGGCAGCCCGCGGTCGTGAGCGCGACCTTCACCGTGACCCGCCCGTCGGCGGTGACCCGCACGTCCTCGACCATGCCGAGGTCCACGATGCTGACGTGGAGCTCGGGGTCCATCACGCCGCGGAGCATCTGGCGCACGTCGTCGGCCGACGGAGGCGTGGCGGATCCGGAGGGCGAGGCGTTCGGGGTCATGGCACCAGCCGGTGACGGGGCATCGGCGAATAAAAACAGGCTCGCTCTTGAAAATATGCCCGGGGGGTGGCTACGGTCAAGGCGTGGACCTGGCCGTGCTCAAGGCCCTCGGCGACGAGACGCGGTACGCGATGTACCGCGAGCTCGCCACGTCGACTCGCCCGCTGTCGGCACAGGACCTCGCCGACCGGTTGGGCCTCCACGCCAACACGGTGCGGCTCCACCTCGACCGGCTGCGCGAGAACGGGCTCGTGGAGGCGCAGGCTGTCCACCGGGGCACGGTCGGCCGTCCCCAGCACGTCTACTCGCTCACCTCGAGCGCGCCGTCACTCGGGTTCGACCCGCCCGCGCACGTGCTCCTCGCGGGGCTGCTCGGCACGCTCGCCGAGCACCTCGGGGCCGGGCCCGACGACGCCGCGGAGGTGGGCCGGGCCTGGGGCGCCCAGGTCATCCGGCGCACGCGCACACGGAGCTGCATCACCGCGCTGGCCGACGAGCTCGACCGCCTGGGCTTCGAGCCGGCCGTCGGCCCGGGCGACGGTCCGGCCGAGGGCGCGGTGCGGGTCGAGTTCCTGCACTGCCCGTTCCGCGAGCTCGCCGAGGCGTATCCCGACCTGGTGTGCAGCCTCCATCGGGGGATCTGCGAAGGCGTGATCGGCTCGGTGGGCGGTGGAATCCTCCAAGGGTTCGCCACGTTGTACGACCCCGAACCGTGCCACGTCACCGTCGCCCCTCGGTGACTGGGTAATCTCGAACCCGAGTCCGCCCCCGGCCAGGTCTCCGAACCAGCCGATCTCCGCACCGACCAGATCGCTCCGGATCTCCGAGAAAGGGAGCTCCCGATGTCACTGTTCGCCGTGACCGACGCCAGCCAGGTGTTCCACCTCACCGACACGGCCGTCGAGAAGGTGAAGGGCCTCATGGAGGCCGAGGAGACCACCGACGAGCTCGTGCTCCGGGTGGCCGTGCGCCCCGGGGGTTGCTCCGGCTTCTCCTACGAGATGTTCTTCGACACCGACGTCGCCGCCGACGACGCCCGCACGGAGTACGAGGGCGTCACCGTGGTGATCGACGCTGCGAGCCAGGCCCACCTCAAGGGGGCCACGCTCGACTTCAAGGACGGCCTGCAGGGCGCGGGGTTCCACATCACGAACCCGAACGCGCAGCGGTCCTGCGGCTGCGGCCAGTCCTTCTCCTGACCGACCTCGGCGACGGGCTGCTCAGGCGACGAGGCGGTCGAGCGCAGCCTCCATCTCGTTGGTTGCGAAGGCACCGTCGAGGCGCTCCTCGATGACGCCGTCGCCGCGGATCGTGAAGAGCCACGGCTCGCTCGGCAGGTCCCACGCCGCGACCGTCGGGGCGCGGGTCGCGCCGCGATTCGACTCGTAGATCTCGACGTGCACGAACGCGACCTCGTCGCGGTAGGGATCCATGATCTCGAGGAGCTCGTCGAGCACCGGCCCGCAGTACTGCGACTGGCAGAGCGCGGGGGTGGCGAACAGCACCGCGACCGGCTTGCCCGAGCCGATCACGTCGGAGAGCGACACGTCGTGGAGGGGGCACGCCGGACGGCGGGTGCAGATCGGCTTCACCCCGAGGGTGTCGGCCGGCGTCGGTGACGCGGCGCGCGGCGCGGCAGTGCCCGGCAGGGGCGCTTCGGCCAGCGGCTTGACCTGCACCGCGAACGGAACCTGCTCGCCGCGGGTGATCGCCGCGGCCTTCCACACACCCGCCACGGGGAACGCGGTTTCGACGGCATAGATCCCGCGGCCCTTCGGCAGGCCGTCCTTGTAGAGGTTCGTATCGAGGATGGCGCCCTCACGCGCGCCGGGTGCGGCGAACGCGACCTGCGCCGGCGCGGTGGACGCGTAGCGGGTCCCTCGGGCGATGGCGAACGCGAACCGCTGGGGGTCGGGTGACGCGTGCAGGTCGCTGGACAGGACGAGCGGCGAGAGCTGCTTCTTCGCCGGACGCTGCGCGAGGGATCGTGCCGCGGCCGGTCCCGCGGTGAGCGTCGCGAGCGCCACCCCGGCGCCTCCTGCGAGGAACGCGCGGCGAGAGAGCGGTCGGGAATCCACGGCTCCTATCCTGCCGCCCCGTGAGCGCAACTGGTCATCGGGTCGCGTTCGCCTGTGACGGCCGGGACGTCGAGGTGGAGTGCGCGCCGGGGGAGTCGCTGCTCTCGGTGCTGCGCGAACGCCTCGGCATCCGCACCGTGAAGGACGGCTGCGCCCCCCAGGGCCAGTGCGGCTGCTGCACGGTCCTCGTCGGGGGCGAGCCGCGGGTGGCGTGCGTCACGGCGGTGGAGCGGGTCGCCGGCAAGGACGTGACCACGCTCGCCGGGCTCGACCCGGGGACGCGCGACCGGCTGGCTCATGCGTTCCTCGCCACCGGAGGCTCCCAGTGCGGGTTCTGCACGCCGGGGATCCTCGTGCGGACTGCGGCGCTCGCCGGGCGCGGCCGGACGTCCCGGCCCGACGTGGACCGCGCGCTCGCCGCGCACCTCT
>BTUT01000361.1:0-3877 GCA_045862935.1 Acidimicrobiia bacterium | reverse complement strand
CGCCGGTCGACACCGTGCTCGGCCCGGAGATGCGCTCCACGGGTGAGGTCATGGGCGTCGACCGGTCGTTCGGGCTCGCCTTCGCGAAGAGCCAAGCCGGCGCGGGGAGCCCACTCCCCGAGACGGGGACCGTGTTCCTCTCCCTCGCCGACCGTGACAAGCCGGCGGGCCTGCTGGCGGCGCGCCGGTTCGCGGAGCTCGGGTTCGCGCTCGTGGCCACGACCGGCACCGCGGCGGCACTCGAAGCCGACGGGCTCCGGGTCGCCTCGGTGGTGGCGAAGCTGGGCGACGGGCACGGGCCGGGAGACACCGACGCGGTGGACCTCATCGCGTCCGGCCAGGTCGACCTGGTGGTGAACACGCCGCGAGGTCGCGGCCCGCGCGCCGACGGCGACCACATCCGTCGTGCGGCCATCCGTCACAACGTCCCGTGCATCACCACCGTGGCCGCGGCGCTCGCCGCCTCGGCCGGCATCGCCGAGCAGGTCACGATGGAGCCCATCGTGCGCTCGCTCCAGGAGTACCACGATGACCACCAGCTCCGCCTCGAGGTCTGAGCGGGCGTCGACGCCGTTGGTCGACACCACGGCGCGCGTCGGGCCGCTCGCACTCGCGAACCCGATCGTGGCTGCGTCGGGGACCTTCGGGCACGGTGACGAGGTGGCGCGGCTGTGCGATCCCTCCCGGCTGGGCGCGGTCACCACGAAGAGCCAGGCACCCTTCCCGTGGGCGGGAAACCCCGCGCCGCGCCTGCACCCCACCACCGGGGGCATGGCGAACGCGGTGGGCTTGCAGGGGCCGGGCATCGACGAGTGGCTCGTGCGCGACCTCCCGCCCCTGGTCGCGCGCGGCGCGCGCGTGATCGCATCGATCTGGGGCCACGGTCCAGACGACTACGTGACGGCCGGGAGCGTCGCCGCGCGGGCGCCCGGGGTGATCGGCCTCGAGCTGAACCTCAGCTGCCCGAACCTCTCCGGGCACGGCGAGCTCATCGCCCACGACGCGGGCGCGACGGCGACCGCGGTGCGCGCGGTCGTGGATGCGGGCGGGCCGGTCCCGGTGCGCGCGAAGCGCGCGCCGAACGCGACCGACGTCGTACCGGTGGCCGCCGCGGCGCGCGAGGCGGGCGCCGCCGGGCTGACCTGCGTCAACACCGTGCGCGCGTTCCTCGTGGACGCGGACGTCCGGCGACCGGTGCTCGGTGCCGGCAACGGGGGGCTCTCGGGAGCCGCCATCAAGCCGGTCGCGCTCCGCGTCGTGCACGACGTGGCGCGCGCGCTGCCCGGCGTTCCGATCATCGGCACCGGCGGGGTCTGCACCGGGGAGGACGCGGTCGAGATGCTGCTCGCCGGCGCGAGCGCGGTCGGGGTGGGCACGGCCACGTTCCTCGATCCGCGTGCCACGCTGCGCATCCTCGACGAGCTGGTCGCGTGGTGCGCGGCGCGTGGCGTCGAGCGAGTCGCCGACCTCGTCGGCGCCTTGGGGGAGCGATGAGTCGCGATCCCCTCCTCGAGGCTCGTGATCGTCTGGTGCTCGCGCTCGACGTCGGAGACCTCGCGGCGGCCGAGGCGATGTTGGCGCAGGTGGGGCAGTGGTTCGGGATCGCCAAGGTCGGCATCGAGCTCTACGCGCAGTCGGGCCCGGCCACGTTCACGAGGCTCCGGGAGCTGGGGTACCGGGTCTTTGCCGACCTCAAGCTGCACGACATCCCCACGACCGTCGGCCGAGCCGCGCGTGTGCACGGACGGCACGGTGTGGACTTCCTGAACCTCCACGCCGCCGGCGGTGTCGAGATGCTCGTGGCCGGCGTGGAGGGGATGCGCGCGGGTGCCGCCGAGGCGGGTCATCCGGCACCGGTCGCGCTCGCGGTGACCGTGCTCACGAGCGACGCCGACGCCGGCGCGTTCGCGGGACGGCTGCAGGCCGCGGTCGACGCGGGCTGTGCCGGGGTCGTGTGCTCGGCCCGAGAGGTCGGCGCGAGCCGCGCCGCAGGCATGGCCACGATGGTCCCGGGCATCCGTCCGACCGGGAGCCGGTCGAACGACCAGGTGCGCGTCGCGACCCCGAGGGACGCGCTCGACGCCGGCGCGACCTGGCTGGTCGTCGGCCGGCCCGTGACCGCCGCCTCCGACCCGGGCGCGGCCGCCGCCGCGATCCACGCCGAGGTGGCGGAGGCGCTCACGCGCTCGACCGCCTGACCGGATCGACTCGCCCCGGCAAGCTCCGCCGGGGTGGCTGCCTATACTGCCGCGGCTCCGCCCGGCCGATCGTGCCCAGCCGGGGAGCCGGACCGTCGCGAGCACGTCCCATCACGTCGGAGGCCTGGATGTCGCAGCCGCCCCAGCTCAGCCCCGAGCAGCGTCGGGCCGCCCTCGAGAAGGCGGCGGTCGCCCGCCAGAAGCGGGCCGAGGTGAAGGAGCAGCTCAAGAGCGGGCGCCTCGGTCTCGCGGAGCTCTTCGAGCAGGGCGACGCCGACGAGATGGTCGGCAAGCTGAAGGTGGTGAGCATGCTCGAGTCGCTGCCCGGCGTGGGCAAGGTGCGGGCCCGGCGGCTCATGGAGGAGCTCGAGATCAGCGAGAGCCGGCGCCTGCGCGGCCTCGGTGAGAACCAGCGCCAGCGCCTCCTCGCCCGCTTCGCCTGATCTCGTCCCCGGGAGCCCGCGTGCTGATCGTCGTCGCGGGTCCGTCGGGTGTCGGCAAGGGCACGATCATCCGCGAGCTGCTCGCACGCGATCCGCGGCTCTGGCTCTCGGTCTCCGCGACCACCCGCGACCGCCGCCCGGGAGAGGAGCACGGTCGGGAGTACTGGTTCCTCACCTCCGAGGAGTTCGCCGCGCGGGCCGACGCCGGGGAGTTCCTCGAGGAATTCACGGTCTACGGCGCCCGCTACGGCACGCCGCGCCGACCCATCGACGAGCACCTCGCCGCCGGGGACGACGTCGTGCTCGAGGTCGACGTGCAGGGCGCACGGGCAGTCCGAGCGAGCCACCCCGACGCGCTGCTGGTCTTCGTCGCGCCTCCGTCCCGCGCGGTGCAGCGCGCCCGCCTGCTCGGCCGTGACCCCGGGGCCGACCGGAGCGCGCTGGAGCGGCGCCTCGACGAGGCCGAGGCGGAGGAGCGCGAGGCGGCCGACTTCGAGGCCGTGGTCGTCAACGACGACCTGTCCCGAGCCGTCGACGAGGTGGCTGCTATCCTCAGAGGCCGTCGCGATACCCCATGACCAGGGGTTTCGCGCCCCCTTCTCACTTCCCCCAGGAGCAATTCATGGCCGAACGGCGCGCCAGCCTCATGGAACCGCGGATGGAGGAGCTGCTCGAGCGGGTGGGCTCGAAGTTCACCCTGGTGACGCTGGCGTCGATGCGGGCCCGTGAGATCAACGACTACTACAACCAGCTCGGGGAGGGTCTCGGCAAGATCGTCCCCCCGCAGGTGACCTCGGTGTCGCGCAAGCCGCTGTCGATCTCGTTGGAGGAGATCCAGGCCGGCAAGATCGAGTACCGCGAGATCGATCACGAGGCGCTCGCGGCCGAAGCCGCCGCAGCCGCTGACGCCGCGGCGGCCGCCGCGGACGCCGGCGAGGCTCCGGCCGAGTAGCGAACGGCCGGCCGCCACCACGAGCCCGACCGTGGACCCGACCGATCCCGCGCTCGCGGCCTTGCGCGGCCGCCGCGTGGTGCTGTGCGTCACCGGGGGCATCGCGGCGTACAAGGCGGTGGAGGTGTGCCGCCGACTCGGGGACGCGGGGGCCCACGTCGCTCCGGTCCTCACCGACGACGCCCAGCGTTTCGTCGGGGCGCTCACGTTCTCGGCACTGGCGGCGGAGCCCGCCCGCACCTCCCTGTTCGACGGGTCGGAGCCCATCCCGCACACTCGGCTCG
>BTUT01000360.1:0-3901 GCA_045862935.1 Acidimicrobiia bacterium | reverse complement strand
GGCCGGTGCAGCCGGCAGCGCCGCGGCACACGGGCTGAGCGCGTGATGGGCGCGCCCGCGTGAACCCGGATCCCGCCCGCCTCGCGCGCGCCCGTGCCCGGATGGGGGAGCTGGGGATCGACGCGCTGCTCCTGTCGGCCGGCCCCGACCTCGTGTACCTCACGGGCTACGAGGCCATGCCCCTCGAGCGGCTCACGATGCTCGTCGTGCCCCCGGAGGGCGAGCCCGTGCTCCTCGTCCCCCGGCTGGAGGTCCCTCGCGTCCGTGAGCAGCCGGATCTCTTCGTGATCGAGCCCTGGGACGAGACCGTCGATCCGATCGCGCGGGTCGCGTCCCTCGCCGGCGACGCGCGCCGCGTCGCGATCGGCGACCAGACCTGGGCCCGCTTCGTGCTCGCGCTCCAGCGGGCGCTCGGGGACGCGACGTTCCTGCCGTCGAGCTCGGTGATGGCCCCGCTGCGGGCCGTGAAGTCCGCGACCGAGGTCGACGCGCTCCGCCGCGCGGCGCACGCCGTCGACGCGATCGCGGCCGAGATGCGCACGCGCCCGTTCGCCGGACGTCGCGAGCTCGACGTGCACCGTGAGCTCGTCGAGCGCATGCTCGAAGCCGGACACGAGCGCGCCAACTTCGCGATCGTCGCCGCCGCCGGGAACGCGGCCAGCCCGCACCACGAGCCCGCCGCGCGCGTCATCGCCGAGGGCGACGTCGTGCTCTGCGACTTCGGCGGCACGATGGACGGGTACTGCTCCGACATCACGCGCATGTTCGTGGTGGGGGAGCCGAGCGCGGAGGTGCGCGACGTCTACGCGGTGCTGGTGGAGGCCCAGGAGGCGGGCGTGCGTGCCGCGACCGTGGGCACGCCCTGCGCCGCGGTCGACGCCGCGGCGCGCCGGGTGATCGCGGACGCGGGCTACGGCGAGCAGTTCGTCCACCGCACGGGTCACGGGATCGGGGTCGAGGCCCACGAGGACCCGTACCTCGTCGCCGGGAACGGCGAAGCGCTCGTCGCCGGCCACGCGTTCAGCGTGGAGCCGGGGATCTACCTCCCGGGGCGCTTCGGCCTGCGTCTGGAGGACATCGTGGTCGCGACCGGTCACGGTCCCGAGCGCCTGAACGGCGCCGCCCGCGACCTCGCGGTCGTGGGCTGAACGCCGAGCGCCCCGCACGCACCGTGCAGCTCGATCTCGCGTCCGTGCTCCTCCAGTGGGCTGCGGGTGGCCTCGCGTTCCTGTGGGTCACGAGCCGGCACCGGGTGCTCGGCATCGGCTACGGGTGGCTGCTGCGCTCGATCTACGCCGGCGTGGCGATCGGTGGCGTGTGGGCGGGCGTGTCGTCCGGCGGCTCCGGCACCGCGGCCGCGGTGCGCGACGGTGCCGCGGTGCTCATGGCCGTCGCGGCGCTGGTCGCGCTCGCGGCGTCGGTCGCCCGGCGCGGTCGCGGGCTCGTGGGGCCCGGCACCTTCTCCCCGGCGCTCGACCTCTGGGCGCCCGCGTTCGGGCTGGTGGCCGTGGTCGCGGCGGGCGTCGCCACCGGCGGCAACGACGTGCTCGCGATGGCGCGGCTCGTGGCGGGTGCGGCGTTCCTCGGGTGCATCACCGACGCCATGCTCCTCGGCCACTGGTACCTCGTGCAGCCGGGCCTGTCGCGGGCGCCCATCAAGGAGCTCGTGCGGTGGGGGCTGTGGATCACGCCGGTCGAGATCGCGCTCATGCTCGTGCCGACCGGGATGGTGGAGGTGCTGAACGGCTCGATCGACGACGGCTGGGGTGGGTTGATCGGCTGGATGTGGGTGTTCTCGGCCCTCGCCACGCTCGGGCTGCTCATCGCGTCGCGCGCGGCGTTGAACGAGCCGTACTACTCCGCGGTCATGGCGACGACCGGCATGCTCTACCTGGCCATCCTCACCGCGTTCGGCACCGACGTGATGGCGCGCGCCGCCCTCTCGCCCTGACGCGCCGGTCACTCGGATGCACCGGAGGGACGGCTCGGTGCCCTCGGGCGCGCCCGAGGATCGGGCAGGACCATGCGGTACCGTGCCCGGATGCCGGAAGCCGTCGTCGTCGTGGTGGTGGACGGCGACGAACGTCGCTTCCTGCCCACGGTCCACGCGCAGCTCGACGCCGCCCCGGGCCGGGTCGTCGTCGCGGCGCGGTCGAAGGCCGAGCTCGAGTGCTTCGCCGACCTCGACGTCGAGATGATGTCGTGCGAGTCGCCGTCCGACGCCGTGAACGCGGTGTGGCGCGACCACGGGCGCGACGTGTTCCTCGTCGGTGACGCGGTGCTCGTGCCCGACGACGCCCTCGCCCGCGCGCAGGAGCTGCTCGGGCGCGACCTCCGGTTCGCCACCGTGTCGTTCTTCTCGAACGACGCGGGGCCGTTGAGCCTCCCGACGAACGAGCCGACGCCCCAGGTCCTCCCGGGGTTCGACCACCGGCGGCTCACGGACCGGCTGCGCAGCGTCGCTCCCGAGCTCGGGCCGTGCCCCGTCCCCTACGCGGCGGGCGGGGCCGTCCTGGTGTCGCACGTCGTGCTGTCCGCGGTCGGGGGCTTCGAGGTGGCTCCGCCCGACGTGAGCCTCGATGCCGTGGTCGCCGACTTCTCGTTCCGGGCGCGGTCGCGGGGCTTCATCGACCTCCTCGATCCCGAGACCTTCGTCACCCGGCTCCTCCGCCCGGGCGAGCCGATGAACCATCCGGTGCTGCGCGAACCCGACCGGGCGTGGCTCGTCCGCCGTCACCCGCAGCTCCTCGACGCGGTCGAGCGCGAGCTCGCGGAGTGCGAGACGCCGCTGTCGATCGCGACCCGCGCGGCGCGGGTGAAGGCCCAGGGCCTGCGCGTGCTGGTCGACGACGCCACGCTCGGCCCGTTCGAGACGGGTGCACAGATCACGACGCTGGCGATCATCGACACGCTCGCCCGGCGCGACGACGTGTCGGAGGTCGGCGTCGCCCTGGCCCACCACATCCCGCCGTACGCGCGCGACGTGCTCGGGCAGGCGAAGGTGCGGCCGGCGCTCGTCGCCGACGGCGCGTACGACGTGTTCCGCGGCTACGACGTCGCGCACCGCACGGCGCAGCCCGACAGGAACTTCGACATCCGGGCGGTCCGCCGCGCGGCGAGCCGTGTGGTCCTCACCGTCCTCGACCTCATCGCGTACCGGGCCGGCAGCTACCACGCCACGGCCGACGACTGGCTGGAGTACCGCGCGGTCCTCCGGCACGGTGTCGCGGGCGCCGACGCGGTGACCACGATCTCGGAGGATGTCGCCGCGATGATGGCGCTCGAGCGCCTGCCGATCGAGCGCGACCGCGTGTTCCCGATCCTCTACGGCACGGAGCACGTCAGCGGCCGGGAGCCCGCGGAGGTCCCGGCCGAGCTCGGCCGTGACGGCTTCCTCGCGGCCGAGCTCCTCGTGTGCCTCGGTACCGACTACACCCACAAGAACCGGGATCTCGCCATCGCCGTGCACCGTGAGCTGCGCGCCCGCGGGCGCGACGTCGTGCTCGTGGTGGCGGGTGCTTCGACCCCCCACGGCAGCTCGCGCATCGCCGAGGACCAGCTCGTGCGCTCGACCGACGGCGTGGTGCTGCTCCCCAACGTGTCGTCGGGCGAGCGCAACTGGCTGTTCCGCCACGCGGCCGCGGTCCTCTATCCCACCTCGGCGGAGGGCTTCGGTCTGGTGCCGTTCGAAGCGGCGCGCTTCGGGGCACCCACGGTGACCGTCGGGTTCGGTCCGCTGCTCGAGACGAGCGAGTCCGTGCCGGTGGTCGCGACGTCGTGGGACGTCGAGGTGCTCGCCGACTGCGTCGACCGGCTCCTCGGTGATCCGGTGCTGCGGCGCGAGCAGGTCGAGGCCACGCTCGCCGCGGCCGATGGGTACAGTTGGGCGCGGACGGTCGAC
>BTUT01000359.1:0-3904 GCA_045862935.1 Acidimicrobiia bacterium | reverse complement strand
CATCGGGCGCCTCGAGGGGTCGCTCTTTTCCGACCTGGTGGTCGACTCGTTCGCCATCCGCGAGCTGAACGACTCGCTCTTCGTGGCCACGGGGCCCATCCGCCTGCGCTTCGATCCGCGCGACCTGCTCGACCGTCGCATCGTCGCGTCGGAGGTGACGATCGAGCGGGCCTACGTGCACGTGCTGGAGGACTCCACCAAGACGTGGAACTTCCGGAAGATCTTCCCGCCAGGGCCCAAGGGAGCGCCGAAGCCGCCGGGGGTGCACAACTTCGGCGATTACATCTTCATCAACGCGGCCCGGATCAAGGACGGAACCTTCCTCCTCACCATGCCCTGGCACCCCGACGATTCGCTGCGCGGCGCCAGGCGCGACAGCGCCGTCGCCCATGCGCTCGGGCGTCGTGACAAGCGCATCCGGCAGGTGGGGAGCCACTACCAGACGGAGCGCAGCTGGACGAAGCTCGCACTCGAGCTCGGACCGTCGCGGATCGACGACCGCAGCGCACTCGGGCGGCAGTTCGACGTGCAGCGCCTCGACGCCGACGAGTTCGACCCGCCGTTCCAGTTCCGCGACCTGCGCGGGAAGGTGCGAAACAAGGGCGACTCGCTCTGGGCCGACGTGCCGCACTTCCGCCTACCCGGCTCCCACGGGTCGATGCGGGGGAAGGTCTGGTGGGGGAGCGACCTCCCCACCCGCTACGACCTCACCTTCGTTGCCGACACCCTCGCGCTGGCCGACGTGGCCTGGGTCTATCCCACCCTCCCGACCAGCGGCGGAGGGCGGGCCACGCTGCACATCGGGAACGCGGCCGACCTGCACGTCCTCGAGTATGCGCTGCGCGACGTCGATGTTCGCACCATGAACTCGCGCCTGCGCGGGACGATGACGTTCGGCGTCGGTGGTCCCGTTCTCGCCGTGACGGACATCGACCTCCGGGCCGACCCCATCGACTGGATCCTGATCGAGCAGTTCACGGGCGAACCACTCCCGTACCCGTTCAAGGGGACGATCGACGCCACCGTGAAGGCCACGGGGGGGCCGGTGAACCGCTTCAAGGTGGATGACGGCCGGTTCTTCTTCCGCGATGCGAACGTCCCGGGAGCAACGGCGCGGGGCCAGGTGCGAGGGGAGCTGGACATCCTGTTTCCCGCCCTGACGAAGTTCCGCGGGTTCGACGTCGCCCTCGACCACTTCGACCTGCGGACCATGCAGTTCGTGAACCCGTCGTTCCCCAGGCTCTTCGGGCTCGTGTCGGGGACGGCGCGGCTGGATTCGCTGTGGACCGACCTGCGCTTCCGCGATGCGGACATCACGCACCGATTCGAGGACGGCGAGCCGTCGCGCTTCACGGGCAACGGGCGGGTGACGATCGGGGAGCAGTTCCTCACCTACGACCTCGCCCTCGATGCCAAGCCGCTCGCCCTCACGACGGTGGCGCGCGCGTATCCCGAGGCGGAACTGATCTACCGCGGTTCCTACGCCGGGCCACTGCGGGTCCAGGGACAGGCCGATGACCTCGCGATCGTCACCGAGCTGACCGGGGCGCCGGGGACGCTCGCCTACGACGGCCGGGTGGATGCCGACTCCGTCGGGGGCTACGGCTACCACGGAACGCTGCGGTTCGCCGATCTCGACATGCGGCTCCTCCTCGACACGGCGGCGGTGCCGCACACGCGGCTCAACGGGACCGCCGATCTCGATGTCGTCGGCGACTCGCTGGCCAACTGGGAGGGGCCGGTCGATGTGGCGCTCGACCGGTCGCTCGTCGATTCGGTGCGCATCTACACGGGAGGCCGCGCGCGCATGCGCTTCGGCGGGGGACGCGTCCGCCTCGACACCCTCCACGTCGAGACCGCGCTGGCCTCGATGGCCGGTCGTGGCGGGCTCGGCCTCTTCCCTTCGGAGCGCGACTCGCTCGCGTTCACGGTCGCGGCCGACTCATTGGGCGCGCTGCGCTATTACCTCGTGCAGGCCAGCGGCAGCGACAGCGTGGCCCTCGATCGCGCACGGCGTGATTCGCTCGGCGCGGTGGTGACCGGTGGCGGGGTCCTCTCGGGGTCATTGGACTCGCTCGACGTGCGCGCGGCGCTCGACGGCGGTGGGCTGACGTACGGAACCGTCGGCGCCAGGGTGGCGCGCCTCTCGGCGGACTTGCAGCACGTGATGCTCCCCGGCATCAGCGGGAAGGTCACCGTGAATGCCGACACCATCGCGCTGGGCCCGGTCTCCGTGGCGAACGCGGGGCTCGACCTGGCCGTGCGCAGTCGCGAACAGGTGGGCTTCGGGGTGCTGACGACGCTGTCGAACGGCCCGGTCCTCGAGTCGCGCGGGGCGTTCGGGATGCGGGGTGACACCACGCGGGTGTCGCTCGACGCCCTGCACGTGGGACTGGAGGGGCGCGATTGGACGCTCGCGCACCCGGCCGGCCTGTGGTTCACTGGCGATGCCTTCGCCATCGACACGTTGCGGCTGTCGGGGAGCCGCGGCGGGCGGATCGTGCTGGCGGGAACGGCGCCGGCCGACGGCCAGGTCGCCTTGCGCCTCGCGATGGACAGCGTGTCCCTGGCCGACCTGGCCAACCTGGCGCAAGCCAAGGGGGTGCTCGGCGGGTGGTTGGCGGCGCGCGTCGACGTCGCCGGAACTCGCGAGCAGCCGACGATGGTGCTCACGGGCTCCGTGACCGGGGCCAAGGTCGGAGAGGTGAACGTCGCCCGCGCCGCCCTGCAGGGCGCCTACGCCGACCGACGGCTGCGCCTGGGGGTGGACGTGCTGCGCCACGACACCAGCGTCGTCTCGATTCGCGGCAACCTTCCCGTCGACCTCGCGCTCGCCTCCCGCGACCAGCGGCTGCTGCGCGATACGCTCCGCGTGTCCGCGCGATCCACCGATCTCGACATGGCCGTCGTGGAGAGCTTCATCCCGGCCATGAGTGACGCCCGTGGGCGCCTGTCGGCGGACTTCTCGCTCGCCGGGACGACGGACCATTCGGCGCTCGAGGGGTTCCTTCGCATCGACTCCGCCGCGGCGACGATCCCCGACCTCGGGATCCGCCTGCGCAACGCCAACGTCGATCTCGTCGCCTCGCGCGACACCATCCGTGTGCGCCGCCTCTCGATGGTGAGCGGCGAGGAAGCGCGCGACTCGCTCTGGGTCACCGGGTGGGTGGCGCGGAGCGAGCGGGAAGGGGCGGCCTTCGACGTCTCGCTCGGCGCCCGCGAGTTCCAGGCGATCGCCAACCGACGCGTCGCCGAGCTCTCGCTCTCGGCCGGACTGAGCCTCAGCGGTTCGCTCGATCGGTCGCGGTTGTCGGGGAGCGTGACCGTGAACCGCGGCGTGATCGTCATCCCCGAGTTCACGGGGAAGAAGCTGATCTCGCTCGACGATCCGGAGCTGTACAACGTCGTCGATACGACGGTCTTCGCGAACCGGGCGCTGCTCCCGAAGGCTCCGCCGGCCTTCGTGAACAACCTCACCGTGGAGAACGTGCGCATCGCGATGGGCTCCGACGTGCGCGTCCGCTCGGAGGAAGCCGACATCAAGCTGGGCGGGGCGGTGAACGTCACGGTCGGGGCCCGTCGCGAGGGTGATGCCCCGCAGCTGGCGCTCGACGGCGCGCTGCAGACGGAGCGCGGCTACTACCGGCTCGACCTCGGTGGGCTCGTCCAGCGCACCTTCAACGTCGAGGGGGGAGAGCTGCGCTTCCTCAACGAGACCGACCTCAACCCCATCCTCAACATCAGCGCCCTCCATACCGTCCGGCAGATCTCGAGCACGTACGGCGGGCGCAACGACGTGCGCATCCGCGTGCGCGTGCAGGGGACGCTCATCCAGCCGCGCTTGCGCCTGGAGAGCGCCGACTCGCTGCAGCTGTCGGAGTCCGACCTGATCTCGTACCTCGTC
>BTUT01000358.1:0-3908 GCA_045862935.1 Acidimicrobiia bacterium | reverse complement strand
GGGTCGCAGCGGCGCGAGCGTGAAGCCGCAGTTGCCCGCGATGACGGTGGTCACCCCGTGCACGTTCGACGGCGAGGCCGTGGGGTCCCACAGCAGCTGGGCGTCGTAGTGCGTGTGCGGGTCGATGACGCCCGGGGCGACGACGAGCCCGGTCACGTCGACCGTGCGCGCCGCGGCCTCGTCGATGTCACCCACCGCGACGATCCGGCCGGCGCGGATCCCCACGTCGGCACGGACGCCCGGCGCTCCGGAACCGTCGACCACGGTGCCGCCCTGCAGCAGTACGTCCAGCATGTCCATCGCCTCCGTCGTGCGCCTGCACCACCGGCTGCGGTGCGCCCTTCGCGGTGTCGCCGGTGCGCGCGACCGCCGAATGTATCTGACGGGCCGTCAGGTGTGTCAGCCGGACGTGTGCTACGAACCGCGTGTGGATGCGCCTTCGCTCGAGCGTGCGGCCGTCGAGGCGACCGGCCTCGACGACTTCGGCGACCCCGGCTACCGCGAGGGCCTGACGGTGCTCGTGGGCGCACTCGACGCCGAGGCACAGCTGTCGCCGGTCGGCGAGATGGCGCTCACGGCCCAGATCACCGCCGCGCTCTCGAACCGGCTGCGAGTCGTCGACTGGCGGCGGCGCCACCCGGAGGTCGGTGCCACGCGGGTCGAGGCGCCGCTGGTGGTGCTGGGGCTCCCTCGCACCGGGACCACCCTGCTCGGCGGGCTCCTGGCCTGCGACCCGACCCACCGGCCCCTCTACCGGTGGGAGGCCAACGACTGCATCCCACCACCCGAGGCGGACGCGTTGACGACCGATCCGCGCGTCGAGGCCACCCGCCACGGGTCCCAGGTCCTCGACTCGCTGAACCCGGGCTTCAAGGCCATCCACCACGAAGAGGCCGACGACCCCACGGAGTGCGTGACCGTGCTCGGGCAGCACTTCACCAGCCTGCTGTGGGAGACGCTGGCCAACGTCGGGTCGTACGGGGAGTGGCTGCTCCGCGCGGATCAGCGCACCGCGTACCGGTACCACCACGACGTGCTGGAGGTCCTCCAGTCGCGCGCGCCCGGCCGTTGGTCGCTCAAGAGCCCTCACCACGGGCTCGCGCTCGACGCGCTGCTCGCCGAGTACCCCGACGCGCGCGTGGTCATCACCCATCGCGACCCGGTTCCGGTGATCGGCTCGCTGTGCAGCCTCATCCGCTCGCTGTCGGGCACGTTCTCCGACGCGGACCACACCGCGTACATCGCGACGCACTGGCCCGCCATCGCCGAGGAGATCGTGACGCGCACGGATGCGGTGCGGCAGACGCACAGCCAGCGCGGCTTCCTCGACGTCGCCTACCGCGATCTGCTGAACGACCCGATCGAGACGGTCCGGGCGATCTACGTCTGGGACGATCACGAGCTCCACCCCCACACCGAAGCGGAGATGCGCGCGTACCTCGCGAGCCATGCGCAGGCGCGATTCGGGCGCCACACCTACGCGCTCGACGACTTCGGGCTGCGCGCCGGCGCGGTCCGCGAGCGCTTCGCCGACTACGTCGAGCGGCACGCGATCGCGCCCGAGGGCCCGCCCGACTGACACGCGCGGAACGGTTCTCGAGCTACCGGTCCTCGGCGAGGAGACGCCGCAGGAGCCTCCCGGTTCCGGCATCGTCGAGCGGGATCCCGCCCGGCCAACGGCGCACCACCAGACCGTCCTCGTCGAGGAGCACCGACGTCGGGACGCCTCGGCTGCGAAAGACCTGCGTGAAGTCGTTGTCGACGTCGCGCCATCGCGGCATCGACATGCTGTACTGACGCTCCAGCTCCTCGACCTCGGACTCGGAGCCCGGCGCATTCACGTTCACCGCCACCACCTGCACCCCGTGCTGCGCCTGGCGTCTGTGGAGCCGCTCCAGTGCGGGGAGCAGGGTCTTGCACTCCCTGCACCAGGTGGCCCAGCTCGTGATCAACACCGGAGCGCCGCTCAGGTCGTCGATCCTCACCGGTCGATCCTGGCGATCGCGCACCTCGTAGCCGGGAGCCGTGGTGCTCGACCGAGCCGAGCACGCACCGATCGGCAGCGCGGCCGCGAGCAACGTCACCACCAACCACAGGCGCGGGTGCACGTCCTCAGCTCCGCACCACGATCACCGCTTCACCCGCCTGGTTCAGGGTGCACAGCCCGCGGATCGTCCCCTCACCGCTGAACGCCATGCTCAGGAGGCCCCCGGCGTCCACCACCAGGGGTCCCATGTGGTGCCGCACGTCGTCTCGGTTGCGCAACCGCAGTCGATCGCCCACACGCACCTCGAGGCGCCGAGGCACGATCTCCACCTCCTCGCCGGCCGCGATGCGGTCGCTCGTGCCCGCCGGGATCGTGAACCGGTGCACCACGGACTCGCGCTCCCCATTTCCGGCCCGGATGACGATCACGCCGGCCACGGCCGTCGCAGCGAGCGCGAGCACGGCCACCGCCATCGTCCGCCGCCGCGGCCGCGACCGTCCCGGTGGGCTCGTCCCCGGGTGGCTCTGGCTCATCGGATGGCTCTGGCTCATCGGGTGGCCCCTTCCGCTCGGTCGATACGGCGCAGGAGGATCTCCAGGTCGCGCCGCATCGCGTCGGGCGACGTGCCGAACGGCCACTCGACCACCACCGTGCCGCGGTCGTCGACGACGTAGCTCACGGCGGTGTGGTCGAAGGTGTAGGTCGAGCCCTCGGAGATTCGACGCACCACCACGTTGAACGCGTCCTGCGCGGCCTGCTGCAGCGCCGGGTCGATCGTGCGCAGCGCGTGACCACCGCCCGCGACGAACGTCTCGAGGTAGGACGTGAGCACCTCGCCGGTGTCGCGCTCGGGATCGAAGGTGACCATGGCGACGGCGACGCGATCGCGATCGGCGGCGTCGAGCTCCTGCAACGCACGACCCGTGTCGGACAACGTCGTCGGGCAGATGTCGGGACAGCTCGTGAAGCCGAAGTAGACCACCAGCAGGCCTCCGGGGGCAGCCGTCATCGTGAAGGCCGCACCGTTCGCCCCCGGTGACTCGTCGGGAAGCGACACCGCTCCCACCTCGAGGGGCGGGGTGCGGACCGCACCCGACAGGCCGCCCGGTCTCGCTCGGTCGCGACCACCGTCGCCGCACGAGCCGAGGAGCGCGATCGCGACCACCGCGACCATGACGCCGCGCGCCAGTCCCGCCGTCCGCGTCGAGGGCGGGCTCAAGGCTTCACGACCGCCTTCACGGTCTGCTTCCGCCCCCGCTCGAACTCCAGGGTGACCTTGATCCGGGCACCGACCTCGAGGGGCGCGGCGAGGCCCACGAGCATGATGTGGTAGCCGCCGGGCTCGAGGTCGACGGTCGACCCGGCGGGGAGGGTGATCTCGGAGACCTCCACCATGGAGCGCGTCCCGCCTTCGCCCATCCTCGTCTCGTGGATCTGCGCCTCCGCGGCCACCGACGGTGCCACCGAGGCGCTCACCAGCGCGTTCGCCTTCGATGCGCGGTTCTCGATCACCATGTAGACCGCGCCGTTCGTCGCCGCCATCGGCGAGGTGCGCGCCCACGCCTCGGAGACCTCGATCGCGGCGCTCGACCGCGCGCTCGACCGCGCACCCGCCACGCCGGTGGCCGCGTTCGACAGGGCCACGATCAACGCGACTGCGAGCAGCGCGCGCGTCCAACCGTTCCGGGCAAGTGCCGGCATCCGCTTCTCCTCGGTGCAGCGTGCGTGCGACGACGCGGGGGTTGCGCGTCGTGATCGAGGATCGCGGTGCCCGGCGCGCGGACGCGGGGGCCGGAGGGCCCAACTGTCAGGTCGGAAGTCCCGGCTCGCGCGGCGTGGCGCCCGGTGGGTGTGGCGCGCGGACGCCCGCGCGGTCGACGATCGGCCTAGTCCCGGGCCATGTTGGCGAACTTCGTGAGGT
>BTUT01000357.1:0-3917 GCA_045862935.1 Acidimicrobiia bacterium | reverse complement strand
GGATCGTGACCACGAGGTCGCGCCGGGAGACGCGGTTGCGCCCGCGGGCCACCGCCACCACGAACACGGCGATCCACAGCGCGAAGGCCTGACCCCAGACGCGGGCGAAGTCGGGCGATCCCCATTCCACGACGTTGCGCAGGAGCTCGCCACGACCGAGCAGCGCCACCGGGAAGAGCACCAGGTCGGGGCCGTAGGGGTTGACGAAGATCACCGCGCCCGCGATCGCCGCTCCCACGAGGAGCGTGCGCTCCCGGCCCGCCCACGGGCGGGCGCCGTCGAGCCACCGCCCGACGAGGTGCAGACCCAGGTACGCCGCGCCGAGCGCGAACGTCCCGTGGACGTTCGCCCAGAGCCAGAACAGCACGGGGAGCGCGACCGCTGCGTGGCGCCCGACACGGCTCTCGGGGACCTCGACGATCCAGAGCAGCGCCACGAACCCCACCACCCCGAGCAGGAGCGGCCGCTCCGACCAGAGCGTGTAGAGCCCTGCGAGCGCGGCGATCGAGATCCCCGCCGCGCGCAGGCGCTCCCGGGACAGGTGCAACGCCAGCCGGAACGTCGCCAGCATGATCACCGCGCCGGTGAGCGCGCCGAGCAGCCGGATGCCGAACGGCCCGACCGCGCGGTCGAGCCCTGCGTAGAGCACCTCGGCGAGCCAGGACTGCGCGACCCACTTCGTGCCGGGCGCGGTGAAGGAGTAGAAGTCCTCGTGCGGGATCCCGTGGTCCAGGATCCAGCGGCCCGTGGCCAGGTGGGTGAAGAACGAGTTGTCGGACAGCCGCTCGATGCCCACGGCGACCCCGAACAGGGCGAACACCGCGCTGAACAGCGCGTCGAGACCCGGCGCCGCGACACGACCCCGACGACGCCCGCGATCCGGATCGGTCGCCGACGGCGGGCCCGCCCGCTCGGGTGCCAACGTGGCGCTCATGGCCCCTCAGACGGCGTCGAACGCGCCCGACAGCTGGATGATCGCCGGTCCGAGGACCACCACGAAGATCGAGGGGAAGACGCAGAACACCAGCGGGAAGAGCATCTTCACCGGGGCCTTCTGCGCCTGGGTCTGCGCCCGGAGCCGCCGCCGGATCCGCATCTCGTCGGCCTGGGAGCGCAGGAGGCGGGAGACCGACACCCCGAAGGTGTCGGCCTGGAGCATCGCCAGGATGAACGTGCGCAGCTCCGGGACCTCGCACCGCTCGTCCATCGCCCGCAGGGCCTCGGCACGGGTCGACCCGAAGCGCGTCTCCCGGAGCATCCGCCGGAACTCGTCCGAGAGCGGGCCCGGCACGGCGTTGGTGGTCCGTTCGAGAGCCTGCTCGAAGCCGAGGCCGGCCTCGACCGAGATCACGAGCAGGTCGAGGATGTCGGGCAGCTGGACCGCGATCTCGTGCTGACGGTCCTCGATCGCCCGTGACATGTACACGTCCGGGAGCATGAACGACCCGAACCACAACAGCGCGACCGAGATCAGGCCGAGCGCGCCCGTGAACGGCAGGACGACGAACACCAGCGGGATCCACAGGATCCCCGACACCATCCCGAGGAGCTTCAGGACGAGCACCTGGTCGACGGTGAGCTCACCGGGGTGCCCCCCGAGCACGAGCTTCCTCGCGATCTCCTCGCGGTAGCCCTGCGGCGACAGGCGGCCGGCCAGCGCAGTCAGGCCTTCGGCCATGGGGGTGAGCACCCGCACGCTGATCGGCGCCAGCATCTCCTGGTCCCGCAGGTCCTGGATCTGGTAGCCGTCGAGCCGGCGCAGCGACTCGCGGACCTCCAACCGCTCGCTGAACGTCGAGAGCGCGACGTACGCCGCGGTCAGCAGCGAGCACATCACGAGGATCGCGATCACGAGGGGCGTCACGTCACACCTCGATCGCCATGATCTTGCGGAGCCACACGAAGCCGATCCCGGCCATGACGGCGGCGATGATCACCGCCATGATCCCCGTGGAGCTGCTGAACAGCGCCGACATGTAGTCGGGCTGGATCAGGTAGAGGACCACGGCGAACGCCGGGGGGAAGACCCCGAGCACCCACGCCGACATCCGACCCTCGGCGGTGAGCGCCAGGATCTCGTGGCGGAGCCGCTCGCGTGCGGTCATCGTCTGCGCCACCGTGTCGAGGAGCTCGGCGAGGTTCCCGCCCACCTCGCGCTGGATGCGGATCGCCATGACCGCCCACATGAGGTCCACGCTGTGCATGCGGGCGGCGGAGTCCTCGAGCGCGTCCTCGATCGGCCGGCCGAGCCGGCTCTCGGCGTACACCCGCTGGAGCTCGCGCTTGGATGGCTCGCTGGCCTCCTCGGCGACCGCCTCCAGGCCCTGGGCGAAGGAGAACCCGGCCCGCATCGAGCCGGCGAGGAGGTTCAAGACGTCGGGGAGCTGGGTCTCGAAGGTGCGCAGGCGCTTCTTGCGCCGCACCTCGAGGTAGAGCACCGGTCCGAGCGCGGCCAGGACGCCCACCACCAGGGCGGCGATCGGCCCGAAGAGGAAGAAGGAGACGAGCAACCCCACGACGATCATCGAGAGGTACAGGAACAGCGCCTCGGGGGGTCGCAGCGGGAGGTCGGCCTGCTCGAGCTTGTCCTCGACCCGGTTGAGGATGCCGATCCGCTCCGCGACCCGCCCGGTGAGCGACACCATGTCGTGCACGAGGTTCGAGTCGTTCGCCCGGGCCGCGTCGGCGGCCAGCTCCGCGTCGACCTCGCTGCCGGCATACCCGGTGAGCCGCTTCTCGAGGTCGCTGCGGTGGTCGCCGTGCATGGAGAGCAACGTCATCGCGAGGGTGAACACGGCCACGCCGACGACCGCGCTCGCCGCGATGGGGATCGGCGACGTCCCGAGCGCCACCGCCACGCTCGTCACCGCCGGACTCCCATGCGTCGCGTGAAGGTGTCGCCGGAGAACAGCGAGGCGTCGAGCGAGATGCCGTGATTGGCGAGCCGTTCCGTGCAGCGCGGGCGGATCCCGGTCGACTTGAGCCGGCCGAGGAACCTCCCCTCCTCGTCCATCCCCATGCCGTAGTCGAACAGGTACAGGTCCTGGAGGACGATCACGTCGCCCTCCATGCCCATCACCTCGCTGACGTGGGTCACCCGCCGCGTGCCGTCGCGCAGCCGGGAGAGGTGCACCACCACGTCGAGGGCCGAGGCCATCTGCTCACGGATCACACGCACGGGCAGGTCCATCCCGGCCATGAGCGCCATGGTCTCGATGCGCGACAGCGCGTCGCGCGGCGTGTTCGAGTGGACCGTGGTGAGGGAGCCGTCGTGGCCGGTGTTCATCGCCTGGAGCATGTCGAGGGCCTCGGCCCCACGAACCTCGCCCACCACGATCCGGTCGGGTCGCATTCGCAGCGAGTTCTTCACGAGGTCGCGGATCCGCACCTCGCCCTTGCCCTCGATGTTCGGGGGGCGGGCCTCGCAGCAGAGCACGTGGGGCTGCTGGAGCTGGAGCTCCTTCGCGTCCTCGATCGTGATGATGCGCTCGTCGGGTGGGATGAACGACGACAGGACGTTGAGCAGGGTCGTCTTCCCGGTGCCGGTACCACCGCTCACGACGATGTTCAACCGGCCCCGTACGCAGGCGTCGATGAAGCTCGCGACCTGCTCGGTGATCGTGCCGAACTGCACCAGGTCGTGGACCTGGAACGGGTCGCTGGCGAAGCGCCGGATGGTCATGAACGGACCACCGATCGCGAGCGGGTGGACGATCACGTTGACGCGGGAGCCATCGGGCAGGCGGGCGTCCACCATGGGCGTCGCCTCGTCGACCCGCCGGCCGACCTGGCTCACGATCTTGTCGATGATGCGGCGAAGATGGTTCTCGTCGACGAACCTCACGTCGCTGAGCACGATCTTGCCGTTGCGCTCGACGTACACCTTGCTCGGGCCGTTGACCATCACCTCGTTGATC
>BTUT01000356.1:0-3920 GCA_045862935.1 Acidimicrobiia bacterium | reverse complement strand
GTCAAGGCCGCCACCGGGGGCATGCCCGGAACCGCCGGGGGGCGCCCCGCGACGGCCGGGGCTGCGCCCGGGTACGAGCGGACTCCTGCTGACGCGATGAGCGCCTCGGCCTGGGCCGGGCCCCACCCGTGCGCGGTCGCCTCGGTCTTCCACGCCACGTCGAAGCGTTCGTGTTCCATCTCAGGCTTGCCCCGCCGCGTCGCCAGCACCGCGGCCTGGCGGCCCGCGGGCGTGTCGGGCGTGCCCGTCGCCGCGAGCCACGCCCCGATCTCCGCGGCGCGTTTCGAAAACTGGGCGCACAGCGTCTCGGGCACGCCCGCGACCTCGAACACGTGCCGACCCCGCCGCCACTCCAATCCCAGCCGCTCGGTCAACTCAGCCCGCAACGTCGTCTGGAACAGCTCCCCGGCCGCCCGGGCGACCCGGTAGAGCTCCGGGTGCACGAACGCCGACCACCGCCCATCCGAGCCTTCGACCATGTTCGCGACGAGCGTGTGCCAGTGCAACAACGGGTCCCCCGCCCGGGACGTGCGATGCCGGAACGTCGCCGCCACCACCCCCTGCGCCGGACGGATCTGGATCCGCGCGGCCGCGGCCGCGTCCGGATCTCGGGCCGCCAGGTTGGCCAGGTACCGGGCGTCTGCCGAGCCGCGCCGGACCCGGATCGCTTCCCGTTCGAGCCAGGCGATCGTCTCGCGCACCGCCAGGTCGCCCGCGTCGATGATCGCGCCTTGCACCCGCGGGTCGTCGCTGACCGCGTAGAGCACCGACACGGACTTGGGAACCTTGAACGTCAGGTCGAACCCAGGCACCCGCCGGGCGTAGGTCCGCACCGTCGCACCATCGGGGGTCAGACCACCCGATCCGGGCGCCAGGCCCGCGAGCACCGCCCGCAAGTCGTCCGCGTCGACGTCGCCCGAGAGTCCGAGCGTCACGGCACCCGCGCCGACCCAGCGGCCCGCCGCTTCGCCCGCGCCCGTGTAGTAGTCGTCGAGGGACTGCGCCACCCCCGACAGCTGGTAGGCCTCCTGTCCCACTCGCAACTTCGCGATTGACAGCACCGGGCCAGGATGCGGAAGCCAACTCCCCCAGTTGCTCCCCGACTTGCTCCCTCCCCGCCCGCAAGTCCGGTGCACACCGACCCGGTGATATATCTGTGACGGGCGGGGTGGGCGCTCCGAGGGCGAGAGCGGCTCTCGTGCGCGCGGGTCAGTGGTGCCGGTGGCGGTGGCGCCGACGTGGTTGGGGTGCGGCTCGCTCGGCGGGTGTGGCTGGCTGCGGCGGCTTGGTCTCGAGGGCGGGTTGGAACCGTTGCGCGTCGAGGAGTTGGTCGGCGTGGCGGTGCGCTGCGGCGGGGTGCGGGTAGGGGCCTTGGACAGTGAGGGACTGGTCAGGGTCGTAGGCGACGATGATCCCGTACCACCGCACGGGCCGGTCGGTGGTGTCGGCGCCGACCTCGAGGACATCCCCGGCCGCAAGCTGGGTTGGGAGCCGCCAGCCGCGCCCGATCCGGTCGGCGAGCCAAAGCGTTCGGGCCCAGCCGCCCGCGACGTCGGGCTGGGGCCAGATGGTGGCGACCCACACCGACGCCGCGTCGGCGGCGGAGACGGGAAGGTCAATGAGCGCGCCGGCGGGGGCACGGAAGTGATGACGGCCGAAGCGCGTCCAGTCGTACCCGGCGCGGGCGTCGACCGCGGGCGACCCGGGCGGCGGCGAGCATGGCGGTGAATCAGTGGGTCGGCGTCGTCGGCGCATCGGGCCTCCCTGGGTCGGATGGCCGGCGACGGTAGGGATGTCGGATTCTCGGGTTGCCTGCACACCCGCAGACGGCGCGCAGCCAACGCTGGAAGCCCAGCTCTCCCTTGGCGGTCACCGCGGTGACGGCACCCGCCCGGAGGGCGGCCACGGCACCCAGGGCACCCGGCCAAGCGTGGTGGTTCGGCCGGGCGCGCGGTGTTCAGGCGGCCGCGGTGTCGGGTTCGTCGCTCACGGTGGTGTGGCCGGCGCGGGTGTTGAGGTGGTCGAGCGCGGCTTGGGCGCGCCCCGCGACCGTGACCAGCGCGCGGGCGTCGGTGCGCAGGACGCGCAGCCAGCCCGCGAGGTAGGCGGCATGGTCGGGACGGGTGACCGCGGAGAGTCCCATCTGCGCGCACCACATCGCGGCGCCGAGCTCGGCGACGAGTTCCTCGGCCGCGTAGGCGTCGCTGCCGAAGCGGCCAGTGAGATCGCGCGCCAGACGACTCGGGTGGCCAGTCCAGTGAACGTGTTCATGGGCGAGCGTGCCGGCGTGGCGTGCCGCGTGGTCGAAGCGGTCGAAGTTCGGGACACAGATGGTGTCGGAGGACGGCTGGTAGCAGGCGCGGTTGCCACCGTGGACGACGGTCGCGCCGACCGCGGCGAAGTACGCGTCCGCGGTAGCGATCCGCTCGGGGGTGTCGCGCCCAGCGAACCGTTCCGCGCGGTGGGCGAGCAGTGCGTCGGCGCCGTCGACTTGCTCGGCGGCGAACACCGCGTAGGCGCGGGCGAGGAGCCTCCGCCGCGCCGGGCCCGGCGTGGGGTCGGCCGTGTCGTCGGTGGTGTCGGGCGTCGTGGGCGTGGTTGGTTTCCAGAGCACGATGTGGGTGGCCTTCTCACCGCGGCGGACCTGCGCGCCGTGGCGTTGCCAGGCCCGGTAGGTGCCGAAGGTGCCGGCGCGCCAGTCGTGCGCGGCGCCGACCATGGCGAGCCAGAGGGCGTTCATGCCACGGTAGGGCCGCCCGTCGATGCTGGCCGGGCTGCCCGCGTCCGCGAGCGTGTGCCACGGCATCCGCCACGTGCCCGCGGCGGCGGTCTCGATGTCGGCGATGAGCTGGTCAGTGATCGTGGCGAACAGGTCGTTGGCGTGCATGTTCGTGGTCCTTCGACTTGGCGGCGGCTTCGCCCCTCCGGGGCGTTCTGGCCCGCCGCCCCGGGCGGTCGTGTCAACCCGCAGGGCTTGGCCCCGAGCGCAGCGAGGGGCTTGACACGGCCGCGGCGGCGGGCACCACGGCACCGCCGGCGCTTCGCGCCGGTGCCACGGCACCCCGCCCGCTCAGTCGCGGACGGTCTGGCGCGTGCGTTTGCGTTGGTCAGCGACGGATGGGGAACAGACTCCGACCGCGGTGCTCGACCACCCCGAGGCGTTCCGCCCGCGCCAGGTGGGCGTACGCAGTGGCGGTGGGCAGGTAGTGGTGCTCGAGGAGCTGGTCGAGCGCGGGCCGTTCGGGATCGGCGTCCTCGAAGATGTCGATGAGCTCGTCGTCGCTGACCTGCGCGGCCGGGCCTTGACCTGTTGGTCGCGGCCGCCGGAGTGGAGAGGGACGTTCGTGCGCGGCGCGGCCGCCCCACACACCGAACTCCTCGCCCACCGTGACCGCGTCGCGGTCGCACTCGACCCGCACCGCACACGCCGCGCACACCTGCTTCGCCGCGTCCTCGCTCGCAGGATGGGGGTCGTAGAACAACGCGGGATTCATGCCCGCACACGCGGCATACGCCCGCCACCGTGCGACGGGCTGCGCCGCGGCGAGGCGCGCCTCGTTCATCGATCGGCGAGCGGGTTGCGGTCCGCGGATGGGCTGAACAGCGCGCGCACGAGCTGACGGGCCGGACGCCATTCGGGCCAGTCCCGTCCGTCGAGGATGCTGCCGTCCCAGTTGCCGTCGGACGTGATGCGTATCGACGGCCCGTAGTGCGTGCCAGCGCGGATCAGCACCGCGCACACGATCAGGTCGTAGGGCTGCCGGTTGGTCTTGCAGGCGTCCCACCACCGTTGGCCCGGCGTCGCGCTCCACCACGGGTCAGGTCCCGCGTGGGTCGGCCATGCGAACGTCTCGGCGTCGTCGGGGGGCGCGCCGTTGAACCAGATACCGCCCTCGTCCACGACCGGTGTGCTGCCGGGG
>BTUT01000355.1:0-3939 GCA_045862935.1 Acidimicrobiia bacterium | reverse complement strand
CAGGAACGGAGCGACCCGCCCGGCTCGGGCGCACGATCGTGATCCGGCGCCCGTCGACGGTCGAGGAGCTCCGCCCCGCCTGCTGACCCATCGGGGTGGGCATCGCTCTGCGATTCGGTCACGCCGTGCGCTTCGTCCGGCTCGCCTGCTTCCCGCTCGGCTTGGCCACGGTCTTCGCTGCGGACTCCCGTGCGGATGCCGGCTTCGCCGTCGCGGCCCGCGCGGGTGCGACCTTCTTGGGGTTCGCACGCGCCTGCGCCTTGGTCGCCGCGGGCTTCCGCGCGGGAGCACGCCGTTCCGGTCTACGTGCCGGCGCACCACCGCCGCGGCTGCCACCGGTGCCCGCCGCGGGCCCCATCGCGGCTTCGGGCGCGTCGACCGACCCGAGCTCCGCGCGGGCGAGGCTCGCCTCGAGCGCCGCCATCAGGTCCAGCACCTTGCCCTGATCCTCGGCCGCGGGCCGCGCCACGACCTCTTCCCCGGCCGCCTTGCGCTCGATGAGCGCGAGCAGCTCCTCCCGGTACGTGTCGTGATACCGGCCGGGATCGAACGGTGCCGCCAGTGACGACACCAGCTGGCGGGCCATCTCCAGCTCGCGCTCGGAGGGCTCGTGACCATCCTCGAGCGGGGGCACCACCGACTCCGCCGGCACGATCTCGTCGGCGTAGCGCATCGTCTCGAGGCAGAGGAGACCATCGACGGGCCGGATCGCCACCAGGTGCTCCTTCGACCGCATCACGAACCGACCGATCGCCACCTTGCGAAGATCCGTCATCGCGTCGAGGAGCAGCCGGTAGGGCTTGAGCGCGTTGGGATCGGGTGCGAGGTAGTACGGCTGCTCGAAGAACACCGGGTCGATGTCGTCGAGGTCCACGAAGTCCTCGATGTCGATCGTCCGGCTCGACTTCGGCGCGAGCGCGCGCATCTCGTCGTCGGTGATCGTCACGTAGCTCCCCGGAGCGATCTCGAAGCCCTTCACGATCTGCTCGGTGGGCACCTCGTCGCCGGAGTGCTCGGAGACGCGCCGGTACCGGATGCGCGCGCCGGTCGACGCCTCGAGCTGGTTGAACCGCACGTCGCGCGACTTCGTGGCCGACACCGCGCGCACGGGGACGGTCACGAGTCCGAAGCTGATCGTGCCGGTCCAGAGCGCGCTGGGCACGGGGACCTCCTCACGGCGTCCGTCGGGGTGGACGGACGCGTCGACGCCGGTCAACCAGTCTACGTTCGACGCATGGATCCACCGTCGAGGCCCCACCGGGGGCGCCCATCAGGCTCGGACCCCCCGTCCGGCCAGCCCTCGGCGTCCACCGCCGTGGAGGTGGACGGGCACGCGCTCGCGCTCAGCAACCTCGACAAGGTGCTCTACCCCGACACCGGCTTCACGAAGGCGGCGGTGGTGGGCTACTACGCCCGGGTCGCTCCGTTCCTGCTCCCCCATCTCCGCCGCCGGGCCCTCACGATGGTGCGGTGGCCCGACGGCGTCACCGGACCGTCCTTCTTCGAGAAGCGCTGCCCGTCACACGCCCCCGGGTGGGTGCCCCGGGTCGCCGTGGAGCCCGGGCTCGTCGCGTGCACGGTGGACGATCTGGCGACGCTCACCTGGGTGGCGAACCTCGCGGCGCTGGAGCTCCACACCCCGCAGGCCACGGTGGACGACCCGGATCGCCCCTCGTCGGTGGTGCTCGACCTCGACCCCGGTGAACCCGCCGACGTCCTCGACTGCGCCCGCGTCGCGCTCGAGCTCCACGACCTGCTCACGGATCTCGGTCTTCGCGCGGTGGTGAAGACGTCGGGCGGGAAGGGCCTCCACGTCGGGATCCCGATCCGGGGCGCACACGCCGACGACGCGAAGGCGTTCGCCCACGCGCTGGGACGGCTGCTCGCGCGCCGCGATCCGAGCCGCGTCACCACCGTGATGCGGCGCGATCGACGCGCCGGAAAGGTGCTCCTCGACTGGAGCCAGAACGACCGACACAAGACCACGGTCTCGGCGTACTCGCTGCGCGCGCGAGCGACCCCGAGCGTCTCCACCCCGGTCACCTGGGACGAGGTGCGCGACGCGGCGGGTGACGGCGACCCCGGGCGCCTCACCTTCGACGCGCCCGAGGTGCTGGAACGGGTCGCTCGGCACGGCGACCTCTACGCCGACAACCTCGCCGCCGACCAGCGCTTGCCGCACCTTCCCGAGCGGTAGCGTCGCCCGCGGATGGATCTCGCGGGGCATCGTCGCGCTCCTCACGACGCGACGCGGTCGACACCTGTGCACCACACCAGCCGGGAGCACCCCACCCCCCGGGCACGACCCACCGGCCGCGCGCACCCCCCCGACCCGATGCGCCCCACCACGCCGGAGGCGGACACGGCGCCGGCCACGGCCGATGCACAGCGTCGCCGTCCCCGCGACGTGCAGCGATCGCGCGTCTACCGGGCCGAGGCGGCGCTGCCCTCGAGCCCGCTCCCCGGGCTCCCTGCGTGTGTGGGCTTCGCCGAGAAGGTCGTCGGCTCGCTGTGGTGGTCCTTGCGGTTCCCCCGCTCCGGGCTGGCCGGGCTCCCACGCTTCCGCCCGGGCAACGGCGCCCGCCAGGCCTTCTTCCGGGAGGACGCCGACGGACCCACCATCACCCTCCCGCGCCGGTACCGGACCAAGGGCGTGGTGCTGCACGAGCTCGTGCACTGGGCCCTCTCGGGCGAGGTCGACCTCCCGGCGCACGGCACGACGTTCGCACGGGTGCTCGTGGACGTCGTGGCCGAGTTCTGGGGCGAAGACCGAGCCGCGGCGCTCGAAGACGCGTTCCGAGCGCAGCGGGTGCGGCTCGGCGCCCCGGCCGAGACCCGACCCGACGGCTCCCTGGCCTACGGCGACGACGAGCGGCGGCGGCTCAATCGATCCGGCGCAGCTCCTCGCGGTAACGGCGCGCGTTCGTGAGGTAGTTGCGCGCCAGGGGCAGGATCTGGTCGGGCGTCACGCAGTCGGGCCGCAGCCTGGCCGGCACCCCGAGCGCCATCGCGCCGCTCGGCACCTCGAACCCGTTCGGCACCACCGCACCGGCTCCGACCAGCGCACTCGTCCGCACGATGGCCCGGTGGAGCACGATCGAGCCGGTGCCGACGAGCGCTCCGTCCTCCACCACGCAGCCCTCGAGGTGGGCGAGGTGGCCGATGACGCAGTCATCGCCGATGCGCGTGGAGTGCTCGGCGGTGCAGTGGACCACGGCACCGTCCTGGATCGAGGTGCGCGCGCCCACGGCGATCGACCCGTAGTCGCCCCGGAGCACCGCCTGGGGCCAGATGGTGGACTCCGGGCCAACGGACACGTTGCCGATCACGGTGGCCTCCGGGTGGACGTACGCGTCCGGGTGGATGTCGGGTTCGACGTCACCGAGGGCGTACACGGCCATCGCCCGACGGTACCCCGTGGTCGCCCGACCATTGCCCCTTCAGCAGCCCTCGGGACGCGCCGATAGTGCGGGCATGGCCACGACCGAGTCCGGGGTCTCCGCCCCCGCCTCACCGAGCGACGTCGGTCGTCACCTCCGCGCGGTGCGCAAGGCCCAGGGGCTCTCGCGTGCCGAGGTGGCTCGATCGGCCGGGTTGACCCGCCGCGAGCTCGCGGCCTACGAGCGGGGCCGGACACCGGTCCCCGACAGCGACCTGTGGTGCCTCGCCGGGTCGTGCGGAGTCGACGTGAACGAGCTGCTCCCGCCGCGCGACCGCCTCAGCGTGAGCTCCGACCTCGGCGCGCTCACGGTCGGTGAGACCGTGCGCCGCTTGCGCCCGGGCTCCGACCGCGACGGGATCCTGCGCGAGTACCTGGCGATGCTCTACGAGCTGCGGAACCTGGCACCGGGAACCCGTCCCCCGATGCGCGACGAGGATCTCGCCGCGCTCGCCGACGCCCTCGGAGGCACCCCCGATGCCATCGAGGCGCGGTTGCAC
>BTUT01000354.1:0-3956 GCA_045862935.1 Acidimicrobiia bacterium | reverse complement strand
GCGAGCGACGTGTTCCCCGGCTACCGCAACGCCCCCCTCACCAACGCCACGACCGTCTACCCCGACGGCGAGAAGCTGCCCGCACCGTCACAGCTCGCGAACATGCAGATCCCGGCGAGCCTGCGCGAGGCGTGGGGCGACTTCGTCGCGTGGGACACGAAGGCCGCCAAGCCCGTCCCGGTCACCCGCGACCAGACCGGGCGGTTCTTCACCGAGGCCGGCATCACCCCCGCGCTCGAGGGCACGTTCACCGTCACGCTCGCCGACGGCGGGAAGGTCAAGGCCCGGCCCGCGTTCGACGCCATCAAGCAGTACCTCATGGACTCGGCGTCCCCCGAGCAGATCTCGAAGGTGACGTGGGTGCCGCAGCGGGCGATCGTCGACCTCGCGCGCGAGATCGCCGCGCACCCCGCGAAGACCCTGTTCGTCACCGGGATGGGCCCGAACCACTTCTACAACAACGCCGACAAGGACCGCTCGATCATCCTCGTGGCCGCGCTCACCAACAACATCGGGCACTTCGGCGGCAACGTCGGGTCGTACTCGGGGAACTACCGCCTGGCGCAGTTCCCGGGCATCGCGCAGTGGATCACCGAGGACCCGTTCGACATCGAGCTCGACCCCACGAAGCCGGCGCGCACGAAGACCTACGTCAAGGGAGAGTCCGCGCACTTCTACAACTACGGCGACCGGCCCCTGCGCTTCGGCAAGAACGTCTTCACCGGAACGACCCACATGCCGACGCCGTCGAAGATCACGTTCTGGGCCAACAGCAACTCGATCCTCGGCAACGCCAAGGGCGCGCACGACGTGATCGTGAACACGCTGCCGAAGATCGAGATGATCACCGCGGCCGAGTGGTTCTGGACGGCGACGTGCGAGTACGCCGACATCATCTGGGGCGTCGACTCGTGGCTCGAGCGCAAGCAGCCCGACATCTACGCGTCGGTGACGAACCCGTTCCTCTCCGCGTGGCCGGTGAGCCCGCTCCCCCGGATCTACGACACCCGCGACGACATGGAGGTGTGGGCCGCGGTCGCCAGGGCGCTCGGGAACCAGACCGGCGACCGGCGCTTCGCCGACTACTGGCACTTCGTGGAGCGCGGCCAGACCGGCGTCTACATCCAACGCGTGTTCGACACGGGGAACACCACGAAGGGCTACCAGTTCGACGCGCTGCACGAGTCGTGCAAGCAGGGCACGCCCTTCCTGCTCATGATGCGGACGAGCCCGCGCGTCGTGGGCTGGGAGCAGACCAACGAGTCGCGCCCGTGGTTCACGAAGACGGGCCGGCTCGAGTTCTACCGCGACGAGGACGAGTTCATCGAGCACGGGGAGAACCTGCCCGTGTACCGCGAGCCGATCGACGGCACGCTCCACGAGCCCAACGTCATCCTCGCGGAGCCCCACCCGCTCCTGCGCCCCAAGCAGCCCGCGGACTACGGGCTCGACGACAGCCCCCGGCCGGTGGAGCAGCGCCAGGTCCGCAACGTCGTGCGGAGCGCGGACGAGATCGTCGACACCGAGCACCCGCTCGCCGGCGACGGCTTCACCCACATCCTCATCACGCCCAAGTACCGCCACGCCTGCCACTCCATGGGGGCGAGCGTCGACACCGACGTCGTGATCTGGGGCCCGTTCGGCGACTTCTACCGGCACGACAAGCGCAAGCCGTGGGTCTCCGAGGGCTACATCGACCTCAACCCGAAGGACGCCGAGGAGCTCGGGGTCGAGGACGGTGACTACATCTACTGCGACGCCGACCCCTCGGACCGGCCGTTCAAGGGCCATCAGGACCGACCCGCCGACGCGAAGGTCATGCGCTGGCTCGTGCGGGCCCGCGTGAACCCGAGCATCGCCCGGAAGGTCGCACGCGCCTGGTTCCACTTCTACATCTCCACCCACGGGAGCGTGGAGGGTCACGAGACGCGCGACGACAAGCTCGCGAAGAACCCGCGCACGAACTACCAGGCCGGGTACCGCTACGGGTCGCACCAGTCGGTGACCCGGGCGTGGCTGCGGCCCACGCTCATGACCGACTCGCTCGCCCGCAAGGACACCGTCGGCCAAGGGCTCAACCAGGGCTTCGCGCTCGACGTGTACGGCGCCGTCGGCGCCCCGAAGGAGTCCTTCGTGAAGATGGAGCGCGCCGAGGAGGGCGGTGAGGACGGCGAGGGCCTGTGGTACCCGGCCGCGCAGGGCTACCGCCCGGGTCACGCCAACGACGCGATGCGGGCGTTCCTCGCCGGTTCCTACATCGAGAACGACGTCGACGCAGGGGAGGCCTGATCGTGGCGAAGGTGTTCAACTGGCAGCTCAACCGGGAGATGGACTACCCGTACGAAGAGGCGCGCCCGACCCGTCAGGCCGCCGCGATCTTCGACACCAACAAGTGCATCGGCTGCCAGACCTGCACCCTGGCCTGCAAGACGTGCTGGACGTCGGGCAAGGGCCAGGAGTACATGCTCTGGAACAACGTCGAGACCAAGCCCTGGGGCTCGTACCCGCTGGCGTGGGACGTGAAGATCCTCGAGGAGCTCGGTCCGCAACGCTGGGACGGCGACACCTACGCGGGCTCGACGATCTACGAGGCCGCGCCCGCGGACAAGACGTTCGTGGGCTGGAAGCCGGCCGACCTCGACTACGCCTACCCAAACCGCGGCGAGGACGAGACCAGCGCCACGATGACGGAGGACACCTTCTACCTCCAGATGCCGCACGACCTCTGGTTCTTCTACCTGCCGCGGATCTGCAACCACTGCACGTACCCGGCGTGCCTCCAGGCCTGCCCCCGCACCTCGATCTACAAGCGGCCCGAGGACGGCATCGTGCTGCTCGACCAGGAGCGCTGCCGCGGCTACCGCGTGTGCTACGAGGCGTGCCCCTACAAGAAGGTGTTCTACAACCACGTCACGCGCGTCTCGGAGAAGTGCGTGCTCTGCTTCCCGGCGGTGGAGGAGGGGATCATCCCCCGCTGCATGCGCAACTGCATCGGCAAGATCCGCACCTTCGGGTACCTCTCGAAGCCGACCGAGCCCCGCGAGGACAACCCGGTCGACTTCCTCGTGTACGACCGGAAGGTCGCGCTGCCCCTGTACCCGCAGCTCGGGCTCGAGCCGAACGTGTACTACATCCCGCCCGTGCACGTGTCGTCGGACGCGTTCCTCACGATGCTGTTCGGGCCGGGCGCGCGCCGCGCGATCGACACGTACCACAACGCCACGACTGGTGGCGACAAGAAGCTGCTCGGCGCGCTGCTGCTCAACCTCGCCACCGATCGCATCATCACCCGCTTCGCCGTGCAGGCCGACACCGCGATCGGCTGGGCCGACAACGGCGACGAGGTCGCGCGGGTCCCGCTCACCGAGCCGACCATGATCCGGCCCGCGTTCGACGCGGGCAACGTCGTGTTCCGGCACAACGTCACCTGAGGAGGCCGCGGTGCGCACGTTCCGACGCAAGTCCCAGGCCCCGAGCCCCGACGCGGTCGGTCCCGCGGCGAGCCGCCGGGCCTTCCTCACCACGGGCGCGGCCGCGGCCGGCGCGACGGTCGCGGCCACCACGCTCGGGCCCATCGCCCGCGTCGGCGCGGCGGCGGGCACCCGCATCATCGCCTGGCCGGTCGCCGAAGTGCCCGTCGACGACCCGTACGCGCGCACGTGGGAGCGCGGTCTGTGGGTCGACGTGGTGATGGACGGGCAGCTCACGGCCCCCCCGATGCGCATGAAGCCGTCGGTGAAGCGCGTCTCACTGCGCGCGCTGCACGACGGCCGGACGATCGGCTTCCGGCTCTCGTGGGACGACCCGCGTGCCGACACCCAGACCGTCCGCAACGACGGCTTCCGCGACGCGGCCGCCGTGCTGCTCGCGCCGAGGACCGACGACGCCGCCGTGCGGCTCATGGGGACCACCGAGGTGCCGGTGACGTTGCTCCACTGGAAGGCCGACTGGCAGGT
>BTUT01000353.1:0-3957 GCA_045862935.1 Acidimicrobiia bacterium | reverse complement strand
GTCGGGAGGAGTCCCCTTCGTCTCCGACGCGCAGCTCGAGGACGCGCTCGCCCAGACCGATCTCTCGGACGCGGAGGCCGCGGCGATCCTCGACGAGAACGCGGAGGCCCGCATCACGGGCTTGCGCGCCTCGATCGCGGTGCTCGCCCTCATCGCGCTCGCGGCGCTGTTCCTGGTGGGGAACATCCCCGAGACGCAGCCGGGGGTGGCAACCGACCCCGAGGGTGCGATCAGATCGTCGCGCGCAGCCGCTGGGGAACGTTCGGAGGGAACGGCGTGAGGATCTCGCGCAGCGCCGTGGCGTCCGCGCCGGCCGCGCGCACCAGCAGCTCGCCCGGGTCGTCGGCCCCGGTGCCACACGCGTAGCCGATCGTCATCGCCCGAGCTGCTCGCTCGCTGCGCAGGGCCTGCGCGATCCGGCGCGCGACCACGCGCGCCTCTTGCGCGTCGCGCAACGACGCCACCACGACCATCTCGGTGGGCCCGGTGCGGGCCACGGTGTCATCGACCCGCAGCTCGGCGGACACCAGCGTCGCCACCCGCGCGATCGCGTCGTCGGCGATCGGCGCGTCGGGCCGCAGGAAGTACACCCCCACCGATGTCCCCGTCCGCCGCGTTCGCGCCAGGCAGAGGAGGAGCCGGTCGTAGAGCAGCGCACGCTTGGGGAGCTTCGTCGACGCGTCGAAGAGCGCGTCGTACTCGGCCCGGGCGACCACGTCGAGCGCCCGCGGTCCGATCCGGAACTCGGCTGCGTCGGTCACCATCGCCGTACCTCCTGCCCGGGCGATGCCCTCGACCGACCCCGCGACCGGCCTCTCGCGAGGATCGGCGCACCGGGCCCCGACCTTGAGGGGCGGGCCGTCGGCTGCCCCGGCGGGCGGCCGGTACCCGGGACGGCCGAGAGCGGACGGGCGCCGGGAGGCATGTAGAACGGCGCCATGACCAGCACCACGAGCGGCCTCTCCCGACCCGCCACGAGCCCGACCTTCCACCTGTTCCTGCCCCAGATGCGCATGACGCACGACGCGATCGTCGAGCGCGCCCGCGCCGCCGAGGCCGCGGGTTTCGAGGGGATCGCGTTCATGGACCACCTCGCGCCTCCCCTCGCGCTCGAGCACGACATGTGGGAGGCGATGGCGATCGCGAGCTGGGTGCTCGCACACACGACGACGCTCACGGTGGGGCACCTCGTCCTCTGCGACTCGTTGCGGCATCCCGCGCTGCTCGCACGCCAGGTGACGTCGCTCGACCACGCGTCCGGCGGACGGTTCGAGCTCGGCATCGGGTGGGGCTCGGTGCCCGAGGAGCTGGCGACCTTCGGCGTGGCGTCCACGGAGGCACGGGTGCGCGTGGGTCGCCTCGCCGAGTCGCTCGAGATCCTCCGCGCGCTCTGGACCGGTGACGTGGTCGACTTCGAGGGTGAGCACTTCACCCTGGTGCGCGCGCAGCAGCGGCCCGTGCCCACCCGCCCGATCCCGATCACCGTCGGGGGAGTCGGGACGCGCACACTCGCGCTCGTGCGCGAGCACGCCGACTGGTGGAACGTCCCCATCCACGCGATCGACCGCCTCGACGCGCTGCGGGGCCAGGCGGGCGAAGCCCGCGTCTCGTTGCAGCCGATGGTGTCGTTGCTGCGTGACGAGGGCGAGCGCGCCGACGTGACCGCGCTCGCGCAGCGGCGCTTCGGGAGCACGAAGCTCGGAGAGAACATGATGATCGGGACGGCGCCGGAGCTGGTGGAGTACTTCGCAAGGCTCCACGCACGTGGGGTCGATCGCTTCACCGTGTGGTTCGCCGACTTCGCGCCCGTCGACACGCTGGATCGCTTCTCGCACGTGATCCGCGCGCTCGCGTGACACCGGTGGCCGCGGATCCCGACTCGACGGGCGCGGGTTCCGAACCCGCCGCGGGCGACGAACCCACCGAGCCGGTCGACACGGTCGACGCCACCGCCCAGAGTGCCGTCCACGATCTCGGCCTCGCGGTTCGGGCGGTCGGCGAGGAGCTGCACGGCGCCGCGGTGGTCCGGCCGACGATGTGGACCCCGGGCACCGAGACCCTGCGCGTCGCGGTGGCTGCCACGTGGGCCGATGCGCTGCTCGGGTTCCACGCGGTGCGCGCGCTCTCGCCGCGACTGCCCGTGACGCTCGAGCTCGACACGCACCTCTTCGACGAGGTCGCCGGGGTCGAGCGCCTGGTCGCTCGTTCGAGAGTGGTGAAGGCCGGCCAGTCGGTGATCGTCACCAGCCTCGACTTCGTCGACGGCGGTGGACGGCTGGTCGGGTTCGCGAGCGCGTCGTTCATGGCGGCGCCCGACCCGAAGTGGACGATGCCTTCGATCGACTGGGTCCTCGACCGCTTCGCCGCACCCACCGGAGCCCTCGAGATGCCGCTGGCCGAGAGGATCGCGTGCGTGCGCACCGGACCGGGAACCGCGGAGCTGCCGTGTGCACCCGCGGTGCACAACGCGTCGAAGGCCATCAACGGCGGGCTGTTGACGCTCGCCGTCGAGGAGGCCGCGCTGTCGGCCGATCCCGGTGCCCGGCGGATCGAGTCGGTGCACGTGCGGTACCTCCGCGCGGTGCGGGCCGGACCCGCCGTCGCGCGTGCCGACGTCCACCACGGCATGGGACGCGTCGAGGTGCGCGACGCTCACAGCGACGCGCTCGCGGCCATCGCCACCACCCGGTCCGGCGCCACGAGCTGAGATCGTCGAGATCGAGCCCCGCGCACTACGTTGCGGCGAGCGCTCAGCGCGGGCAGGGAGGTACCCGATGATCTCGATGCACCGTCCGAGGGGCTTCCGCGTCCCCAGGGTGCGCGGCGGCGTGCTCGCCGCCGTGCTCGCCGCCGCCTCGTTGGCCTCGGGCGTCGGCGGTGGGCAGACCGCGGGCGCGGCGTCGGTGCCCAACCCGTGCAAGGTGCTCAAGTCCGCGGAGATCGAGGCCGCGTTCGGGGTGGCGCCGTCCCCGCCGTCGCGCGCCGCCCGTGAGATCTCCAGCACGTCGTGCTCGTGGACCGTGACCAACAGCCCCGACTTCGGAACCGGCGAGGTCATCGTCACGGTCACGTTCGCGAACGCGAAGCCCGGCTACCAGAGGCTGGCCCGCGATGCCCGCTTCACGACGCTCACCAAGAGCGCCGACGGCATCGACGGCATCTACGCCCCGAACCCGCTGAGCACCGTGAACGCGCTGAAGGGATCGAAGATGCTCGGCGTCCAGGGGGTGTTCATCGACACGTCGGTGCGCCCGGTGGTGGAGGTCGAGGTGAAGGACCCGCTCGTGGAGCTCGCCCGGGCAGGTGTGAAGCGCATCTGATCGCGCCGCGCCGCCCGATCCGCCCGCGCCGCCCGCGCCGCCCGCGCCGCCCGATCCGCCCGCGCCGCCCGCGCCGCCCGTTGCCGCCCGCGCCGCCCGTTGCCGCTCGGACGGGCCTTGCGTGGTCGGCGCGAGTCCGAACAGGATGCGTGCGGAGCGGTCACCCGACGCCGCGAAAGGACACCCACCATGGCTTCACCCGCCGAGCAGGTCCAGTTCCAGACGTCTGCGTTGCGCGGCCTCATCGGAGGCGTGCAGGGAGGCCAGTGGGACGACCCGACCCCGTGCGCGCGGTGGACCGTGCGCGAGCTCACCAACCACCTCCTCGTCGGAGGCACGATGTTCGCGGCGAGCTTCCGCGGCGAGACGCCGGAGATCGACTTCGCCGCACCGCCCGACCTGGTGGGTGACGACCCGACCGGGGCGTGGGACCGGCTCGTCGGCGAGTTCGAGGCCGCGGTGAGCGCGCCGGGAGCGATGGACCGCGACGTCGTGCTCCCGTTCGCGACCCTGCCGGCCCAGGTGGCGCTCGACATCGCCGCGTTCGACCTGCTCCTGCACGCGTGGGACCTGGCGCGCGCGACGGGTCAGAGCTTCGAGCCCCCCGACGACGTGGTCGCTCGCTCCCAGGCGATCG
>BTUT01000352.1:0-3964 GCA_045862935.1 Acidimicrobiia bacterium | reverse complement strand
GGATGTGCCCCAGGCGCACGACGTGCTCGACGGTGCGGAGCAGATCGAGCTCCCACGCGCCGAGGGTCGGGGCCTTGGCCATGGTGGGGAGGACCTCAGGGTCGATGCGCAGCATCACGCTGGCGGCTTCGAGGCGCAGGAACAGGTCGTCGAGCGACTCGGCGTCGGCCGCCGCGGCCATCGTGTCCGCGCCGAGCCCGAGTGCCACCGCAGGGTCGGGCTGGACGACGGCGCGGTTCAGCATCCACGGCTCACGGGGACGAACCCAGGTGATGCGATCCGGCGTCACGCCGTTCGTCAGCAGCCACACGATCCCGTCGGTGGCGGTCTTGCCGGAGCCGACGATCACGTAGCCACTCGGCGTCTCGGCCAGCCGGGCGAGGTCGTTGATCGGGACCACGCGAACGTCGTCGGCGATCCCGAAGGGCGGCGGGGTCGTCGCGGGGATCGTGGGTGACAGGTAGGTGGCGTCGACGACACGGCGGCGCACGTCGATCGTCGTGGTCGTGCCCGACACCAGGGACGTCACGACGTGCGAGGCGCCATCGGTCCGGTGCTCGCTCCCCCCGAGGAAGGTGACGCGCCCGGAGCCGACGAACCGGCGATGGAGGATGTCGTCGTAGTAGGCCTGGATCTCCGGTTGGCGCGCCCGTTCCTGGAGCCCGGTCTCGGGGCCCCTCGTCTGCAGCGAAGCGCTGCCGAGCACCGTGGAGGCGACGCCGTAGAACAGCGACGCCTGGTGGAGCTGCACGAACGGATACGCGTCCTGCCAGTGCCCGCCGGCTGCGTGGCGGCGGTCGACGAGCGTGACGTGCACGTCCGCGTGGTCGACGAGGGCGTCGGTGAAGGCCATGCCCATCGCGCCCGCGCCGATGACGAGGTAGTCGGTGTCCACGGAGGCCGCCGTCGCCGCCATCACGGCCAGCATCGCGCGCGGGGCGCGGTCGCCTGCTCAGGCGTGGACGAGGGGGCGGCGTTCCGCCCAGGGGCGAGCCGCTTCGAGCTGCGCGGCGACCCGCAGGAGCACGTCCTCCCGGAACGGAGCGGCCACGAGCTGCACGCCGATGGGGAGGCCGTCGTCGCCCCAGTGGAGCGGGAGCGAGATCGCCGGCTGGCCCGTGACGTTGAACGGCCCGGTGAACGCGGCGAACGGGATCGCGCGCTCGAGGGCACGGAACGGGTTCTCGGCCGTGCCGTGCACGTCGCCGAGGCGCGGCGGGGGCTCCGCGCAGGTGGGGGTGAGGAGCAGGTCGAACCCCTCCTGCCACCACGAGACGACGTCGCGTGACCAGCGGTGCGCGAGGTGGATCGCGTCGACGTACTCGCCGGCCGTCGTCGCCCGACCGATCTCGTACTGCATCCAGGTCATCGGCTCGACGTCGTGCGCCGTGATCTCGCGCCCGGCGATCTCCGCGAGGCGGTTCACGTCGAACACCACCCCCGCGGCGAGCACCGCGGAGAACGCGGTGAGCATCTCGGCGGCCTCGAGTGCGGGAGGCGCGCTCGGCTCCACGACGTGCCCGAGCGACTCGAGGAGGCGGGCCGCGTCCTCCGCGGCCGCGACGCACCGCGCGTCGACCTCGGCCATCGCGCCCGGAGCCGTCGTGCACAGCCCGATCCGCAGCTCCCCGGGGTCGGTCCCCACCTCCTCGGCGAACGGTCGATCGGGCGGCGGCGCGGTGTACGGGTCGCCGGGCACGAAGCCGGCGATGGCGTCGAGGACCGCGGCGCTGTCGCGCACGCTCCGGGTGACGGCGTGACGGACCACGAGCCCGGCCCAGGCCTCGCCCGCGTCGGGCCCGAGCGACGACCGGCCGCGGGACGGCTTCAGCCCGACGAGCCCGCAGTGACTCGCGGGGATGCGGATCGAGCCGCCACCGTCGCCCGCGTGCGCGACCGGGGTGAGCCCGGCCGCGACCGCGGCCGCCGAGCCGCCACTCGATCCGCCGGGGCTGTGCTCGGGGCCCCACGGGTTGCGCGTGGGGCCGTAGGCCTCCGGCTCGGTGGTCGGGAGCAGGCCGTACTCGGGAGCGTTCGTCTTCCCGACCACCACGAAGCCGGCGTCGCGCAGGCGCGCCACGAGGTAGGTGTCGTGATCGCTCGTGGCGCCGAGCTCCTTGAGGAGTCGGTTCCCCTGGTGCTGGGGTTCGCCGGCCATGGATCCGTCCATGTCCTTCAACAGGATCGGCACGCCGCGGAAGGGTCCGTCCGGAGGCCCGCCGGCGGCCTCGGTGCGGGCGCGCTCGAAGCGCTCGTGGATGACCGCGTTGAGGACCGGGTTGACCTTCTCGATGCGCGCGATCGCCGCGTCGACGAGCTCGAGTGGGGTGGCGTCGCCGTCGCGGACCAGCGCGGCCTGCGCGACGGCGTCGGTGAAGGCGAGGTCGGGGGTCATGCCGGGGACGCTACCCGCCGACCCGACGCCCGCGTCAGGTCGCGCCCGCGCCCTCGCGAGCCTCGTCGCGCTCGGTCCGGCGCGTGACCTCGCGCACCACGTCGCGGGCGTCCTTGTCGTCGCGCAGGCCCTCGAGCCGCGGCGCGCGCAGGATGCTGGCGCTCGTCCACTCGTGGAACGCGACCTCCACCACGAGCGCGGGGGTCACCCAGCGCGGGTCGGGAAGCCGCGGGGCGTCGACGAACGGCGATGTCTTGCGGTGCAGGCGGTGCACGCGCCGTTCGAGGAGGTCGCGGGTCGCATCGGTGATCCCGGACCCGACCCGTCCCGCGTAGCGGAGCGTGCCGCGCTCGTCGTGGTAGCCCACGAGCAGCGAGCCGAGCCGGCCGGCGAGCCCGCCCTTCCCGGGGAGCCACCCCCCGACGACGAGCTCCTGGCGCGCAGCCACCTTGAGCTTGCGCCACGCGTCGCTCCGGCGACCGGGGAGGTACGGGCTGTCGAGCCGCTTCAGCACGATGCCCTCGAACCCCAGCTCCGCGGCGGTGGCCATCACCTCGGCGGAGCGTCCGACCGTCGACGGCGGTGTCTGCCACGCGGGGCCGGCCAGCGCGAGGCGCTCCAGGAGCCGTCTCCGCTCCGAGTAGGGCAGGGCCGTGGTGGCGTGCCCGTCGAGCCACAGGACGTCGAAGAGCATCACCACCGCGGGGTCGCTCTCGACGAGCCGGCGGACGGCGCGCTCGGACCCCGCCTGCATACGAGGTTGCAGCCGCTCGAACGACGGGCGTCCGTCGGCTCCCAGCACCACGATCTCGCCGTCGAGGACGACCTCGGTGCTCCCGAGCGCGCGCCCCAGCGCCGCGAGCTCCGGGAACCGGCTGGTCGCGTCGTTGCCCTGCCGGCTGACGGCGTGGACGCGCCCCCCTTCGACCGTGAGGAGCGCGCGCATCCCGTCCCACTTCATCTCGCTCGCCCACCGCGCGTCGTCGTGGGGGAGCGTGGCCGCGGGCACGGCGAGCATGGGCCGGAGGTCGCGGGGGATCTCGCCGCGCGTGGGGTCGTCGGGCGGGTCCATGCGGTGGATCATCCACTGGCGGCCGCCCGGATCCTTGTCGGTGCGGAACAGCACGTACCTCCCGCGCACCCGGGCTCCGTGGAACGTGAGCATCACCTCGCGGTCGCTCCACTTCTCGAGGTCGTAGGTGCCCGTGTCCCAGACGGTCATCGTCCCCGCGCCGTACTGACCCTCGGGGATCTCGCCGTGGAAGTCGAGGTACTCGAGTGGGTGGTCCTCGGTGCGAACCGCGAGGTGATTCGGCTTCGGGCGCACGGGGATGCCCTTGGGCACCGCCCACGACGCGAGCACGCCGTCGCGCTCGAGCCGCAGGTCCCAGTGGAGCCGGCGCGCGTGGTGCTCCTGCACCACGAAGCGCGGCTGCGCGGGCGCGCGACGTCGGGGTGGCCGCCCCTCCGGCTCCGGGGTGCCGGAGAAGTCGCGCTTCGCCGCGTACTCGTCGAGCGCGCGGCGAGGCATCGTCTCAGAACACCGCGATGGGGTTCACGGGGGAGCCG
>BTUT01000351.1:0-3968 GCA_045862935.1 Acidimicrobiia bacterium | reverse complement strand
CGCGGGCGTACCAGCCGAAGACACCCCCGTAGAAGTCGGCGATCTCGCCGCGCCGCTCGGCGGTGAGCGTGCCTCGTGGGAACGTGAGCTCCATGTGGTTGAAGCGCATCGCGCCCATCACGCCACGCTAGCCAACGCTGGAGAGCGCGGCACGGGCTCGCGCCTTCGCGCGTGCGAGGTCGGTCACGTCGCACTCCAGCGGTGCCGCGTCGCGAGCGAAGACGAACACGCAACGTTGCACCGTTCGTTCGAGCGCCGCTTCGAGCGCCAGGGCGTAGGCCCCGCCCTGCACCGCGTAGCGCTCGAGCGCGTCGTGGAGGTCGGCCGCGGCGGGGACACGGTCGGTCTTGTAGTCGACGATCACGAGCCCGTCGGGCGTCTCGACGAGCAGGTCGACGAAGCCCTCCACGAGCACGCCGTCGACGGTGGCGGCGACCGGCACCTCGCGCCACGCCGGCCACGCGGCCTCCACCGCGCGGCGGACCACGGGAGCGCGGAGCGCGGCCGCCGCGAGCTCGCGGATCTCCGCCTCCCGCTCGGGCACCCCTTCGGCGAGCGCCTGGGCCCGGGCCGCGGCTTGGAGACCTCGGCCCGTGGCCAGGTCGACCGTCTGGAGCACGGCGTGCACGGCTCGTCCGACGGACGTGCCCCCTCGGCCGCGGCGGAACGCGGGACGGTCCGCCTCGGCCTCGTCCTTTCGGAGGTTGGGGTCCGCGGGGACGCCGAGCGCGGGCTCGGCGCCTCGAGCCCGTGAGTCCGTCGCGGCTTGGGCCGCGGCGGCGAGCGCCGTGGCCGCTGCCACGGGCCGGCGGCGCGCCCGGGCGATGCGCCGTGCGCGTTCGCCGGCCCAGGCGACACCGTCGTCGGCCCCGGCGGGCGGGGCTGCGGGTGCGGGTTCGGGCCACTGGCGGGTGGCCGGGTCGAGCGCCGGTGCCGGCTGGCACCGCTGGGAGGCTGCGTTGATCGGTGGGAGGAGGCGGGCGGCGGGGGACTCGTCACCGCGGCGATGGTGGACGCTCACCACCAGGTGGTCACGGGCCCGGGTGGCCGCCACGTAGAGCACGCGGAGCGCCTCGGCCGCGGCCGCGGCGCGCTCGAGGTCCGCGCGGGCTTCGTATCCGGGGCTCAGGTAGCGGAACGCGGTCGTCTTCGCGTCGCGAGGGCCGATCTGGACCTGCAACGCTCCGTCGGCGTCCCACAGCACGGCTGGCGCCGCGTGACGGTCGCCGACCCCGAGCCCGGCGAGCACCACGATCGGGAACTCCAGGCCCTTGGCGCCGTGCACCGTGAGGATCCGCACCGCGTCGTCGTCGGGCTCGGGCACCACCACCTCGACCGCCCGGGCCTCCTCCTCGACCTGTTGGGTGAGCCAGGACACGAAGCCCCGCAGGCTCGTGCCCCCACCGTCGACGAAGGCGCGCGCGGCATCGGCCACGAACCGGATCCGACGCCAGTGGTCTCGCGGTCGTGGTCGCGCGACGGCCAGCTCCATCAGGCGACGCTCACGGACGACGCGCTCGACGGTCTCGCTCACGGTGTCCCACCAGCGCTGCTCGTGGAGGTCGGCGAGGGCGGTCATCGCCGAGACCACCGGGTGGCTGGGGGGGAGCGCGACCGGGGTCGGGGCCCGGTAGTCCCAGCGACCGCCGGCCTCACGGAACTCGAGGAGCCGATCGTCGCGGCACGCGAACGCCGGGGCGCGCAGGGCGGCGACGATCGCGATCTCGTCGGCGGGATCGTCGATCGCGGTGAGGATGGCGAGCAGCTCCTGGACCTCGCTGGTGGCGAACACCAGTGACTGGCTCTCGATGCGCGCGGGCACGCGCGCGTCGTCGAGCGCGTGCTCGAGGTACGCGAGCGTCGTTCGGGTGGGCAACAGCACCGCGATGTCGGCGAAGCGCGCCGGTTCGAGGCGTTCCTCGCCGTCGGGACCGCGCCGCGCGACGAGCCAGCCCTCGTCGCGGACTCGCCGGACGAGCTCGGCCAGCTCCTGGGCCTCCTGGCGCCGCAGCGATGCGAGGTCGGTGTCCCGCGGGTGCTCGGCGCCCACGATCGTGATGGGTGCGTCGTCGTCCGCGCGCACCGGGAGGAGCGCGTCGTACGCCGCTTGCAGGCCGGACGGGTCTCCGTCGCCCAACAGCGCGCGGAACACCGAGTTCACGAACTCGATCACCGCGGGACGGGACCGGAAGCTGGTGCTCAGGCTCAGGCGCTCGCCGAAGAAGTCGCGCACCTGGTGGTACAGCTCGATGTCGGCGCGGCGGAAGCGGTAGATCGACTGCTTCGGATCGCCGACCACGAACAGCCGCCCCGGCGCCACCGAGCACTCCCACCACGGCCGGTCGTCGACGTCGGCGTCGCTCGTGGCGATGAGGACGGCCAGCTCGATCTGGAGTGGGTCGGTGTCCTGGAACTCGTCGAGCAGCAGGTGGTGGTAACGGTCGTGGAGCGCGGCGCGCACGGTCGCGTCGCGGCGGACGAGATCGCGGGCGAGGACGAGCAGGTCGTGGAACTCGAGCCGTCCCGCCCGTCGGCGCTGCTCGACGGAGGCCCGCACGAAACCCACCACCGCGTGGAGGAGCTGGCCGATCGCGGACCCGACGATGGCGTCGAGGAGCGTGCGGAGCACCTCGTCGGCGCGCGCGAGCGCGGCGACGACGGCGGGCTTGTCGGCCCAGTGCCGCTTCTGCCCGGCTCCGCTCGGGATCCGGGGCCGGTCGGCGATCACCTCGAGCAGAGCAGCCTCGTCCCTCGCCCGGGACGCGTCGCGCAGCGCGTCGCGGAACGCCGCCACGGTGCCGAGGTGCGCGAGCAGGTTGTCGGTGGGCTCCCGGCAGTCGGCGGCGAATGCGACCGCATCGTCGAGCGCGCCGATCAGCGCACTCACCTCGACCGGGGGGACGGGCCGGATCGGGGGGAGGGGGTCGTCACCCAGCCGGTCCCAGTCCGCGTGGATGAGGCGGGCGAGCGTCTCCAGCCGGGCGATGCGAAGGCCGAGCGCCCCGACGACCGTCAGCGCTCGGTGCAGCGTGGGATCGTCGTAGACCTGATCGAGGAAGCTCGACCACCGCTCGGCGAACTCGATGTCGGCCTGGATGTCGTCGAGCACCTCGAAGCCCGGAGGGAGTCCGGCCTCCACCGGGAACTCGGCGAGCACTCGGTGGGCGAAGGCGTGGAGCGTGGAGATCGCAGCTTCGTCGAAGCGCGCGAGCGCGGCTCGGCAGTGCTGGGCCTGCGAGGTGCTGGGGATGCTGTCGCGACCGTCGTGGTCGTCGTGCACGTCGTGGTTGACGTGCACGTCCTGGTCGTCGTGCACGTCGTGGTTGTCGTGCACGTCGTGGGCTCCCTCGCCGAGCGCGGCCTCGCCGAGCGCCTCGCGGATCCGCTCGCGCAGCTCGGCGGCGGCGGCCTCGGTGAACGTGATGGCCGCGATCTGCGAGATGGGCGTGCCCGTGCGCACGAGTGCCACGACGCGGGCGACGAGCGCAGACGTCTTCCCCGTCCCGGCCCCCGCTTCGACGAAGAGGTTCCGGTCGAGATCGGAGGCGATGGCGGTGCGCGCCGCGTCGTCGAAGAGCGTGCTCATGGCTCGACTCCCGAGGGCGCTGGAGCACCGGCACGCTCCGCGGCGGTCTCGTCGCCGAGCCCTCCGTCGGCCTCCCGGGTCGGCCACTCGCTCTCGGCGAGCGTGATGATCGGCTGGAGCGCGGCGTCGTGGCGCCGGCGATCGAACCGCCGGACGCGGTCGCGCGGGCACACGCGGTCGTACGCGCAGAAGCGGCAGCGGTCGGGACCGTAGAAGCCGTCGGCGCCCGGGTACGCCGGGAAGCGTCCACTGGTGACAGCGCTCGCGATGGTGGCGAGGACCTGTACGAGGCGATCGGCCGCTGCGTCGTCGAGCCCGAACCCCGCGAACGCGCGCGCGCCACGCTCACGGGTGAACCAGTAGGAGGCGCCCACCTCGGCAC
>BTUT01000350.1:0-3987 GCA_045862935.1 Acidimicrobiia bacterium | reverse complement strand
GAAGAACAGCACCGCGTCGGCGATCTCACGCGCAGTCCCGAAGCGCCCGATCGGGATGTCGCGCGAGCGCTCCTCGAAGATCGCCTCGACGTCCTCACTGCCGCGCGACGTCGCGATCTCTGCCGCGGTGTCCTCCCACATCGCGGTGCGGATGCGCCCGGGCATCACCGTGTTGATGAGCACGCCGTCCGCCGCGTACTTCCGGGCGAGCGCCTTGGTCGCAGCCGCGAGCGCCGCCTTCGTGGCCGCGTAGTCCACCAGCGCGGCGCCCGGGTACTTCGCAGCCGCGGTGTTGATCATCACCACCCGACCCCACCCGGCGCTGCGCATCGCGGGGAGGAAGCGCCGGGTGAGCCGAACGGCAGCCATCACGTTGAGGCGGAAGAGCTCCTCCCAGTCGTCGTCGGTCATGTAGAGGAAGTTGCGCGACGGCGCCGCTCCCACGTTGTTGACGAGGATGTCGGGAGCACCCATGTCCGCTTCCAGCGCGTCGCAGAACCCGGCGACGGCGACGGCGTCGGCCATGTCGGCGACGTAACCGCGCACCGCACCCCCCAGGCCTCCCAGGCTCGAGGCGAGCTCGTCGACCGCGGCCTCGCTCCGGGCGCAGAACGCCACGTCCGCCCCGTGCTCGGCGAGCACCCGCACGGTCTGCGCGCCGATGCCGGCGCTCGCTCCGCTCACCACGGCACGGTGGCCACCGAGATCCAGGTCCATCGCCGCCTCCCCTCCGGACGCGAGCGATCCTAGACAGCCCGCTACGGTGCAAGCCGTGCCGCTGTCTCGCGTCCCCGACGGGTTCCTCGGCGACGGGCAGATCACGGTGGTCAGCTTCGACATCGACGGGACGATGGAGTTCGGCGACCCGCCGGGTCCGATCGCCGTCGCGCTGGTGAAGGCCATGGCCGATCTCGGCCACGTGGTCGGATCGGGCTCCGACCGCACCCGAGCCGACCAGGCCGGCCTCTGGGAGGCGCACGGGGTCGACGTGCACTTCGTGGGGGGCAAGCACCACCTGCCCGAGGTCCGTGACCGGTTCCGCGCCGCCCGCTACGTCCACATCGGCGACACCGACGTCGACGCCCACTTCGCCCGCGTCGCCGACTTCGAGTTCTTCTGGTCGCACGAGTTCCCGAACGACGCGTGACGGCGAACCCAGGCCACGCGCCGAGGGGGCTCCGCCGAGCCGACCCGGGAGGTTCCTCCCGATGATCGAGGGCGTGCGCGTGCTCGACCTGTCGCAGGTCGTCGCCGGGCCGCTGTGCGGGCGGATCCTCGCCGACATGGGCGCCGACGTCATCAAGGTGGAGGCACCGTCACTCGACCGCACCCGCGAGGTGCTCCCCGAGGTGAACGGCCAGAGTCTCTACTTCGACCACATGAACGCCGGGAAGCGCGGCGTCGGCATCGACCTGCGCTCCGCCGACGGCGCCGAGCTGCTCGCGCGGCTCGCTGAGCGCTGCGACGTGCTGATCGAGAACTTCCGCCCCGGCGTGCTCGCGCGGCGGGGCCTCGGCCCGGACGATCTCCTGGGTCGCAACCCGCGCCTCGTCTACTGCTCGATCAGCGGGTGGGGCCAGGAAGGTCCGTGGTCGGACCGACGCGCGTACGCGCCACTCGTGCACGCCGAGGCCGGGCGGATCGAGCTGGCGGCCCGGCTGCGCGACGCGCCTGCGCAACAGGAGGTGCACCAGCACGGCGACGTGAACACCGCGCTCATCGCCACGAGCGCGATCCTCGGCGCGCTCCTCCAGCGGGAGCGGACCGGTGAGGGCCGGCATCTCGACGTCGCGCTCGCCGAAGCGCTGCTCTACACCGATGAGTGGAGCAGCACCGACCTCCACGGTTACGGACGTGAGCGCTTCTTCGACACGTGGACCCACCCGGTCCTCACGCTGGCCGACGGACGCGCCGTGGCCCTCGTGGGCAATCCCCTCCGGCTCTGGGATCGGTGGTTCGCCGCGCTCGGCGTGGACCCGGTCCCCCGCCGCCCCGACGACGACGCCGCCGCCCTCGACGTCCTGCGCGCGACCGTGGCCCGCGTCCCCGACTTCGCGACGCTCGAGGCCATGCTCGCATCCGAGCCGACGTTCGTGAGCGAGGTCCGCTCGGTGGCCGAGCTCGCCGACACCGAGTGGGCGCTGGCGCGCCGTACGTTCCGCGAGATCGAACCCGGCGTCCGTGTGGTCGGCGCGCCCTTCCGCTCGCGCGACTCCGGCGTCGGCGTGCGGGGCCCGGCACCTCGCGCGGGTGAGCACACCCGCGCGGTGCTGCGCTCGCTCCTCGCGCTCGACGACACCACGCTCGACGACCTCACCGCGCGCGGCGCGATCTTCTGACGAGCGGGTCCGACCGGTGCGTGCGGCCGGGCGCGTGCGACCGGCGAGTCAGGAAGCGCCCACGATGAGGCGCGCGTTCATCGCGAAGAAGCAGGCACCCGCCGCGAACGTGAACGCGTGCCACCACTCGTGGTAGCCGAACCACGTCGCGACCCGCCCCGGCACCTGCAGCGTGAACAGCACCGCTCCGACCGTGTACAGGAGTCCGCCCGCGAGGCCGAGCACCACCATGTCGGTGCGCTCGACGAGCTGGGGCGCGGCGACGACCGCCAGCCAGCCGAGCACGAGGTACAGCGGCCCGCTGATGCGCTGGAACCGCTCGAGGCCGGCGACCTTGAGGGCGATCCCGACGAGCGCGCCGATCCATACCGCGACGAGGAGGCCGACGCCCCACCACCCGTCGAGCGCGAGCAGGCACACCGGTGTGTAGGTGCCCGCGATCAACACGAAGATCATGGAGTGGTCGAGGCGTCGCATCACCGCTCGCACACGCGGGCCGCGCGCGAGCACGTGGTACGAGGAGCTCGCGAGGTACAGCAGCACCATCGCCGACCCGAAGACCCACGCCGCCACGAGTGCGCGGCCGCTCCGCGCGTGGAGGACCAGCCACGCGAGGCCGACCAGCGACACCGCGCACGCGCCCTGGTGGATCCGACCACGAAGGCGCGGGACCGTGGGAGCGGCGGCGGGCTCGGCCACCGAAGCAGCGTAGAGCACGGTGCCAGGGATCAGGGGCGCGTGCCGACGTCGACCAGCACCTTCATGCGCTCGCCCCGGCGCAGCGGGTGGAAGCCCTCGTCGACGAGCCCGTCCCAGGGGATGTGCTCGACCCAACCGCTCGTGGGGTAGTGACCGCGCGCCATGAGGTCGATCACCGCCTCGTACACCCCGTCCTGGTACCCGACGACACCGCGCACGTCGATCTCGTCGAGCATGAGCATGCTCGGGTTCCACTCGAGGGGGTCCTCGTACATCGCGACGACCACGACGCGGCCGCGAGCGCCCACCGACGAGACGGCCTGGACGAAGCTGGCCTGCACACCGGCGCACTCGAACACCACGTCGGCGCCCCGCCCACCGGTCCACGCGCGCACGGTGCCGAGCACGTCGTGCGCGTGGGGATCGACCACCTCGGAGGCGCCGAGCGAGCCGGCCGCGTCGCGACGCGGTCCGGACGGCTCGACGACGAGCACGTCCGGCACGCCCAGCGCGCGCAGACCCAGGAGCACCCCGATCCCGATCGGGCCCCCGCCGAAGACCACCGCCTGCATGCCGGGCTCGACGTCGCCCCGCAGGATGGCGTGGTACGCGACGGACATCGGCTCCACCAGCGCGCCGAGCTCGAGTGAGACGCCGGCCGGCAGCCCGAACACCATGTGTGCCGGCGCGACGCAGTGCTCCGCGAGCCCACCGCCCTCGGTGGCACCACACCCGAGGACCTTCATCGGCGAGCACAGGTGGGTGAGGCCTCGCCGGCACCGGTCGCACGTACCGCACCGGAAGAAGGGGCGGACGGCGACGGGGGTGCCCGGCGCGAGCCCCACCACGCCCGATCCCACCATGTCGACGACGCCGGCGAACTCGTGACCGAGGATGATCGGCTCGGGGCGCGCCACCGCCCCCCGGAAGTACATGTGGAGGTCGCACC
>BTUT01000349.1:544-3989 GCA_045862935.1 Acidimicrobiia bacterium | reverse complement strand
TACAAGATCCTGCGCGGCAACGCCATCAACATGCTCTCCCTCGACCGCGTCTGAACCCCCACCCCCACCCCGAGATGCGTCCCACCGCCGCGCATGCGTGCTCCGGGGACGCACGTCAGCTCTGGGCGGGACCCCCGAGATGCGTCCCACCGCCGCGCATCCGTGCTCCGGGGACGCATCTCGATGACGGATCGGGCTGAGGTCAGCCCAGCTCGGCGGCGAGGGTGGCCGCGCGGGCGAACGGGGCCGCCACCTCGTCGACGAGCTGCGCGGTGGACCCGGTGCCCACGAGCCCCTCGACATCGAACAGCTGGGCGCGGGAGTGCCCGATCCCGTCTCCGGCGACGTGGGCCACCGCGTCGACCGCGATCCACTCGCCCACCGGCTGGCGCAGCACGTGGATCGACACGTCGGCGTTGATCGACGACCAACGCTCGATCGGGAGGAAGTTCGCGGTCCCGCTCGTGAAGTCGGCGAGTGCCGCGAGGCGCACGAGCGGCGAGACCGGCTCACCGAGCACCACCGGGACCCGGAGCCGGAACCACGAGCACGCCGGTGCACCGAGACCCAGCCCCCCGCGCACGCGCTCCATGTCGAGCGCGCGGATGAACCCCGGCACCGGGAGCCCGGCGCGCGCCAGGACCGACCCGTCGGGCCCGGTCGGAGCACGGGGCGGCGTCTCGTCGGGGCGGCGGGGATCGTCGAGCGCGCTGGCGCTCTGCCCGACGCGCAGCCGCAGCGCCGACGCCCGCGCCACCTCGAGGTCGTCGTGGAGCAGCGCGGCCTCCACGAGCTGCACCCGCTTGCCCTCCCGCACCACCCGCGCCGCGACGCCGAGCGGCGCCACCGGGACCGGGCGGGTCAGATCGACCGTCAAGCGCCCCACCCGCATGGGCACGAGGGTGGGCACCTCCTCCACGGCACGAGCGAGCAGCGCCGACACCGGTCCACCGTGTTGGTGCTCGGGGTTCCACGGCCCCTGCGTGAGCTCCGTCGCGACGAAGCGCGGCCCCTCGCGCACGAACAGCGCTCCCGGATCGAGTGGACTCTCACCCATCACCGCCAGCCTGACCCACACGGCCCCCTCCGGCCCAACCGGCCGCTCGACCAGTCATCGCTGCGCTCCCCGCCCGCCGAACGCCATCGGCGCCGCTGGCCGGGGCACGCGCCGCGCTCTACCATGCCCGTGTGAGCGTGCCTCCGTCGGAAGGATCCACATGAGCACCGAACCGAGCCCGGACCCGGCCACGGAGACCGACGCCTCGTACTCGCCGCCCGCCGTCGAATCGGTCGAGCACATCGACAACCCGCTCATCGGCAACGGCTCGACAGGCGGGTAGACGCGCTTCGCGTCGCGGCTCGTACCACTCGGTGCAGGGCAACGCGGCGCGCCACGGCCGTGCCGCGGCACCGAGGTGGGCGCTACCCTCGGGCCCCGATGGGCTTCCAGCGGATCGACGGCGTGCTGCACCAGACGGTCGAGGGTCGCGCGATGACCATCGCGCCGGTCGGGGAAGAGGTCATCACCCTGAACCCCACCGGCACCATCGTCTGGGACGCGCTCGGTGGCACCACGGGAGGCGGCGGCACGGTCGACGCGGCCACGCTCGTCGCCGCCGTGTGCCAACGGTTCCCGGACGCCCCCGTCGACGCGGTCACCGCCGACGTCGGGACCTTCCTCGCGGAGCTCGAGGCCGCAGGGCTCATCCGCCCGGGATGACCTCACTCGGCCGGTCTGCGCACACGGGCGCACGCCCATCAGGGACGGCGATCCCGGCCTGACCCCCGAGCGCTCTCGTCCCGGCGGAGGCCCGGCTCCACTCCCGCCAGGGTTCGACCCCACTCCTCCCAGTCGCGACGGCACTGCTCCAGCGCCACCCCCGCGTCGTGGCGGCGACGGGCCACGTCGGCCGCGAGCGCGAGTTCCCACACCGGCAGGGCCTGGAGCCGCGCCGTCAGCCCGAGGAAGCTGGTGCGCCACGCGAGATCGCCGGTCGCGGGGAACGACTGGAGCAGGAGCGTGAGCATCCGCCCGCGATCGCCCCGGCGCAGCTCACCACCCGGCGACCGCGCGTGGGCGAGCAAGACGACGCCGCGCACGTCGGCAGACCCCTCGCTCAGCACGTCGCTGGGCAGCTCGGCACGCCGCCTCGGTCCCGGAACCGGACGTCCGCGGGCCACCACCGGCCCGCCGATCTCGGTCGGGATCGCCGGGTGCCGGTTCACACCGACCACGCGCACGGCTTCCCCGTCCGCGGCCACGATCACGAGGTCGTCGGCGAGCGCCCGCCAGCCGTGCTCGAGCGCGGCCGCGATCAACGTCGACTTCCCGGCGCCGGTGTGACCCAGCACGAGCAGACCGTCGGTGCCCCACGACACCGCAGCACCGTGCACGAGGTACCGGCCGTGCGGGGCGAGCAACCAAGCCAGCATCGCCACGATCGCCCCCTCGGCCCGGTCCTCGTCCGTGAGGTCCGGCACCGACGCCGTGAGCGCCTCGCCCTGCACCGAGACCACCACACTCCCCGACACGACCATCGCCGTGTTGGCATCGCTCCAGAACCGGACGCCGTGGCGCTCGTCGTGGTGGGTGGCCTCCGGTGCACACCGATGCTCGCCGTCGATGACGAGCATCCCGACGGGAACACCCGCCGACGGCGGGAACGCGGCGAGCGCGCGTCGCCCAATGTCGGCGCGGAGGTCGTCCGCGGCGAACAGCGCGATCGGAACACCGGCCACGTCCAGCACCGCGACGGGTCCAAGCGCTCGTTCGTCCGCGGCCATGGTCGAGGAAGGTAGCCGCGGGGCTTGATAGCCTCCCGAGCGTGCTCGACGCGCTCTCGGACCCGGGCCTCTCCGCCGCATTCGGGTGCAGGGAGGAGCCGTTCGCTCACGACCTGGCGGACCGGGACGAGCTTCGTCTCGAGCGCGTCGCCGGTCTCGTGGACCGGGTGCCGAGCCGTTGGGTGATCGCGCATCGCGCGCAGCACGACGCCCACGAGGGTCGCGGGAACGAGCCCCCGGTCGACCGGTCCCGTCTCGCGGAGCAGCTCCAAGACGTCGACACCTCCGACATCTCGGTCCGCATCTACAACCTGGAGCGCGTCGAGGAGTGGGGTGCGCTCGCCGGCGCGCTCGACGCCCGGGTCCGTGAGTTCGTCGGCACCCGCGAGGGAGGCGTGCGCGCCCTCAACCTGGGCGTGTTCGTGGCGTCTCCGCGCACGGTCACGCCCGCGCACCCCGATCGCCACCACAACTTCCTGCTCCAGGTCGAAGGCCACAAGGAGATCTGGATCGGCGCCGACCCCGACGCCCGACGCAACCACCTCCAGGTGCTCGACTGGCTGGGTTGCCCCACGGCCGGGGGGGCGGCGCGCCCCCCCGCGCCCCCGGACGGGGGGGGGGCCGGGGACCGGGGCGAACAACCGCCCCACCCCAGCCCCAG
>BTUT01000349.1:0-534 GCA_045862935.1 Acidimicrobiia bacterium | reverse complement strand
GCCTCGCTCCCGCCGGCGACCTCGTACGTGCTGGGCCCGGGAGACGGGATCTACATCCCGCCCTACGCCTTCCACTGGACGCGCCTCTCCGACGACACCGGGATCGCGCTCTCCGTCGGGTTCAGCACTGCGTCCACCCTGCGGGCCAACCGGGTCCACAGCTTCGACCTCATCCTCCGCCGACGCGGCGTGGTGCCCCGACCGGCGTCGCCGACCTCGCTGCGGGGCCGCACCAAGGCCCGCCTCGCGAGCCTGGCCGACGCACGCGCCGCTCGCCGCTGCGACTCTGTTCGCGTCTCCTCGTCGAAGGGATCCCCATGAGCACCGAGCCGGACCAGACCCCCGAGCCCGACGCGTCGTACACGCCGCCCGCCGTCGAATCGCTCGAGCACATCGACAACCCGCTCGTCGGCGGCGAATCGATGCCCAAGTAGCATCCCGCGCTGCGACTCTGTTCGCGTCTCCTCGTCGAAGGGATCCCCATGAGCACCGAGCCGGACCAGACCCCCGAGCCCGACGCGTCGTACACGCCGC
>BTUT01000348.1:0-3989 GCA_045862935.1 Acidimicrobiia bacterium | reverse complement strand
TGGGACGACGCACCCGTGACGACCGTCGTGCGCCACAGCCCCGGTTTCGCCGACCGGCTGGTCGACTGCCAGGTCCGCCGGGAAGACGGTGTCCGCGTCGACTGGCGGGTGCGCCTCGGCGACCTGCCGATCGTCGACGTCGCCGCGTTCGGCCGCGCCGAGCGGGTGGGGCGCCGCCTCGACGTCCCGGCTCCGCTGCCCCCGGGCATCCACCGCCTCGACCTCGTCTTCGGCGGCCAGCACCACACCGCCACGATCGTCGTCGCTCCGGTACGGGGTGCAGCCGGTGGCCCGGCGAGCCTCGACGGGAGCTGGGGCATCGTCGCGCCCCTCGCCGCGCTCCGCAGCGCACGAAGCGGCACCCCCGGCGATCTCGGCCACCTCGGTCAGCTCGCCGACGTCGCCGGTCGTCACGGGGCGACGGTGGTCGCCACGCTCCCCATGCTCGCCGCCTTCCTCGACGAGCCGCTCGAGGTGAGCCCGTACCTCCCGGTGAGCCGGCGGTTCTGGAACGAGCTCTACATCGACCTCGAACGGGTACCCGAGCTCACCTGGAGCCCGACCGCCGCCGCGCGCATGGCCGACCCGGCCTGGCGCGCCGAGCAGGCGCTGCGCCGCACCGCACCCCGGGTCGACTTCGCCGGTGCGGCGAGGTCCCAGCGCGAGATCCTCGAGCTGCTGGCCATCGCGATCGTCGACGTGCCCCCCGAACGGGCGGGAGCGTTCCGCAACTTCGTCGCCGAGTACCCCGAGGTGGCGCGCTACGCGCGGTTCCGGGCGGCCGGTGAGCGCATCGGCGCCGACTGGCGAACCTGGCCCACCCACATGCGCGACGGCGTCATCGGGTTCACCGACATCGACCCCGCCGTCGACACGTACCACCGCTACGTGCAGTGGATCGCCCACGAGCAGCTCACCGACCTCCGGGCCGAGCTCGACCGCCGCGAGCAGGTGCTCGCCCTCGACCTGCCGCTCGGGTGCCACCCCTTCGGCTACGACGTCTGGAGCGCGCCGGCGATGTACGGCCGGAACGTGCAGGTGGGAGCTCCCCCCGACCGGTTCGCACCGAGCGGCCAGGCCTGGGGCTTCCCACCGGTGCACCCCGAGCGGTCGCGGGCCGACGCGCACGGCGTGTTCCGCGCGGCGCTCGCGCACCACCTCCAGTTCTCGCGGCTCCTGCGCATCGACCACGTGATGGGGCTCCACCGCCAGTGGTGGATCCCCGACGGCGCGAGCCCGGCCGACGGTGCGTACGTCCGGTACCCCGCGGAGGAGCTCTGGGCCGCCGTGTGCCTCGCGGCGTCGCGGGCCGGCGCGGCGATCGTGGGCGAGGATCTCGGCACGGTGCCCGTCGAGGTCGAGGACGCCCTCCGCCGCCACGGCGCGCGGGGCATGGCGGTGGCGCAGTTCGACGGTGATCCGGTCGCGCTCGCCGGGGCAGCACCCGGACGCGTCGCCATGTGGGGCACCCACGACATGCCCACCTTCGCCGGCTGGCACACGGCGCGCGACGCGGCTCCGGATGCCGCGGCCGGCACGGCACCGGGCGGGACCGAACCCGCGGCCGACCCGGCGACCGAACCCGCGGCCGACCCGGCGAACGCCCCCGCCTCCGGTGCGACACGCGGGACGACCGAGCCCGAGGGGCTGCGCGCGCGCCTCGACCGGTTCCTGCACGCGCTGGCCGACTGCCCGGCCGACGTCGTGATGGTGGGCCTCGACGACCTCGCCCTCGACCCCACTCCCCAGAACGTCCCCGGCACGGTCTCCGGCGACAACTGGCGCGTCCCGGCCTCGATCGGCATCGACGAGCTCGACCGCGACCCGGCCCGGGCCGCGTCCCTGCGGATCCTCGCCGACCGCCGGGGCCGCACGCCGCCCCCGCCGACCGCGAGGCGTCGGGTCGCCACGTCCCAGGCGGTGTCGCTGCTCGGCGACCTCGACCTCCACCTCTTCAACGAGGGACGCCACACGGCGCTCCACACCAAGCTGGGCGCCCATCCCCTCGACGCCGACGGCACCCGCGGCACGTACTTCGCGGTCTGGGCTCCCGACGCATCGGCCGTGGCGGTGATCGGCGACTTCAACCAGTGGCGCGGCGACGACCACCCGCTGCGGCCGGTGCGCGAGTCGGGGATCTGGGAGGGCTTCGTCCCCGGCGTCGGACGCGGCGCGCGCTACAAGTACCTCGTCACCGCGCGCTTCGGCGGCCACCAGCTCGAGAAGGCCGACCCGTTGGCCTTCCACACCGAGGAGCCCCCGCGCACCGCGTCGGTGGTCTGGGATCTCGACTTCGAGTGGCGCGACGCCGGCTGGCTGGCGAGACGGGCCGACACGCACCGCGTCGACCGTCCTCTCTCGATCTACGAGGTGCACCTCGGGTCGTGGCGCCGGGTCCCCGAGGAGGGGAACCGGTGGCTGACCTACCGGGAGATGGCTCCGCGCCTCGCGGAGCACGTCGAGCGGCTGGGCTTCACCCACGTCGAGCTGATGCCGGTCATGGAGCACCCCTTCTACGGATCGTGGGGCTACCAGATCACCGGCTACTTCGCGCCCACCGCGCGCTACGGGTCGCCGCAGGACTTCATGCACCTCGTCGACCTGCTCCACCGACGCGGCATCGGGGTGATCCTCGACTGGGTCCCCTCCCACTTCCCGAACGATGCCCACGGCCTCGCGACCTTCGACGGGACCCACCTCTACGAGCACGCCGACCCCCGCCAGCGCATCCAGCCCGACTGGCAGAGCTACCAGTTCAACTACGGCCGCAACGAGGTCCGCAGCTTCCTCGTCAGCAACGCCCTGTTCTGGCTCGAGCGCTACCACGCCGACGGTCTGCGGACCGATGCGGTGGCGTCGATGCTCTACCTCGACTACTCGCGCAAGGAGGGCGAGTGGGTTCCGAACCGCTACGGCGGACGCGAAGACCTCGATGCCATCGAGCTCCTCCGCGCGACGAACGCCGCCGTCGGCGCGCACGTCACCGATGCGGTGACGTTCGCCGAGGAGTCCACGGCTTGGCCGGGTGTGACCCGGCCGAGCGACGCGGGAGGCCTCGGGTTCTGGTTCAAGTGGGACATGGGCTGGATGCACGACTCCCTCCGCCACCTCGCGCGTGACCCCGTCCACCGCGGCTTCCACCTCGACGACCTCACGTTCCGGATGCTGTACGCACAGAGCGAGCAGTACACGCTGCCGCTGTCGCACGACGAGGTGGTCCACGGCAAGGGCTCGCTTCTCGGACGCATGCCCGGTGACGACTGGCAGCGGTTCGCGAACCTCCGGCTGCTGTACGGGTACCAGCACGCGATGACGGGCAAGAAGCTGCTGTTCATGGGGGGTGAGCTCGCGGCGCGCGACGAGTGGGACCACGAGCAGTCACTCCCGTGGCACCTCCTCGACCACGAGCCTCACGCGGCGATGCAGCGCTGGGTCGCGGACCTCAACCGTCTCCACCGCACCGTCGGAGCCCTCCACGAGCGCGACTGCGGACCGGGCGGCTTCGAGTGGATCGGCTGCAACGACCACGAGCACGCGGTCATCGCCTGGCTCCGCTACGGCCTCGACCGCGACGACCCCGTCGCCGTGGTCGCGAACCTCACGCCGGTACCCCGCACCGAGTACGTGGTCGGCGTCCCCTTCGGCGGCGTGTGGGAGGTGCTGGCCGACAGCGACGCCCGGCAGTACTGGGGCAGCGACCACCGCGCCCAGCACGCGTCGTCGAGCGGTGAGGATCCGTCCGACCTCCACGCGCGCGACGTCGGGGCCCACGGCCGGTCCCACTCGCTCGCGCTGCGTGTCCCGCCGCTGGCGATCATGCTCCTCCGGCGCGCGTCACGGTGACGGCGCGCACCGCACACGCGGTCTTCCACCTGCACTGCTACCAGCCGCCCCGCGAGGATCCGTGGACCGGCGCCGTGTCGACGGAGCCGTCGGCGACGCCCGCACACGACTGGAACCAGCGGGTGACCGACGAGTGCTACCGACCG
>BTUT01000347.1:0-4003 GCA_045862935.1 Acidimicrobiia bacterium | reverse complement strand
CGGACCTGGGAGTCCACGCCGGGCACCGCGCTGCTCGTGTCGGTGCTGCTCCGGCCCGACCTCCTGCCCGAGCGCCTGGGTGTGCTGACCATGGCGGCGGGGCTCGCGCTCGGAGACGCCGTCGAGGCGGTCGCGGGCGTCCGCGCCGGCTCGAAGTGGCCCAACGACCTCGTGGTCGGCGAGCGCAATCTCGCCGGCCTGCTCGCGGAGGCGCAGGTGCACGCGGGGCGTGTGGACGCGGTCGTCCTGGGCGCGGGCTGCAACGTGGGGGCGGCCGCAGTCCCGCCCGCGCTCGCGGGCGTGGCCACGTCGTGCGACGTGGAGGCCGGCCGTCCCGTCGACCGTGACCTGCTCCTCGAGCGGTACCTGGCTGGGTTGGCTGCCCGGCTCGGCGATCTGGGGTCGGTGCCCGACGCCTACCGTCGGCGTTCGGTGACCCTCGGTCGGCGGGTCCGGGTCGAGGTGGGCACCGGCCGGACGGTCGAGGGTGAAGCGGTCGCGGTGTCCGCGTCGGGCGCCCTCGTCGTGCGCGACGCGGAGGGGGCGGACGTCACCCTCCACGCGGGCGACGTCGTCCACCTCCGCCCCTCGGACGGCGGCGCGGCGCCTCGAGCCCATGATGCGTCCCCACTGCACGGAGACGCGGCGGTGGGTCGCATCTCGGGAGACGACTAGGAGAGCTCGCGCCCGCTGGTGACGAGCGCGCGGAACGCGGCCGCGAGCCGGGTGGTCACGGGGCCGGGCGCGGCGGCCAGCGCAGCGCCGTCCACCGAGGCGATCGCCTGCACCTCGCGGGTGCTCGACGTGAGGAACGCCTCGTCGGCGCGGCGCAGGTCGTCCAGCGCCACTGCGGTCTCGGCCGCGGGGATCCCCTCGGTGGCACAGCACTCGAGCACGAGCGCGCGGGTGACACCGAGGAGGCAGCCCGCCTCGGGCGGTGGCGTGCGAACCACCCCGTCGACGACCACGAACACGTTGGACCCCGTCGCCTCGCAGAGCTCCCCCCGGGTGTTCGCGAACACGGCCTCCGACGCCCCGCAGGCGTGAGCGTGGGCGAGCGCCCGGACGTTCTCCGCGTAGGAGATGGTCTTGAGTCCGGCGGTTGCGCCGCGCTCGTTGCGGGTCCACGGCACCACCACGACGGCCTCGGTGGGCGGGAACGGACGCAGTGCGCCGAGGGCCACGATCACGGTGGGTGGCGCATCCCCCCGCTCGCTGCCCAGCGGTGCAGGCCCCCCCGTGACCGTGATGCGGAGGCGACCGTCGCGGAGGGGGCTCGCGGCGATCACCGCATCGGCCGCGGCGCGCAAGGTCGACCGATCCGGGAGCGGGAGGGCCAGCGCGGCCGCGGAGTGGGCCAGCCGGTCGAGGTGGCGATCCCAGGCGAACAGGCGACCGTCGTAGACGCGCAGCGTCTCGAAGACCCCGTCCCCGGTGAGCAGCCCGTGGTCCAGCGGCGAGATCCTCGCCGTCCCGAGGTCCACCAGCGCCCCGTTGAGCCAGACCTGGTCTGCAGTCATGCGCGACCTCCAGTCACTCCCGCACCGGCTCCTGGGGTCGCGGTCACGCGGGTGCGTGCTCGGGCACCGGCTCGAGGGCACCGGTCCGGGCGAGCAGGCGGCGGGCCTTGAGCGAGGTCTCCTCCCACTCGCGTTCGGGGTCCGAGTCGGCCACGATGCCGCCGCCGATCCCGAGCCGGGTGTGCGTCGAGGTCAACGTGAACGTGCGGATCGCCACCGCGAGGTCGCCGGCGTCGCGCACGGTGTCGAACCAGCCGATCGCACCGCAGTAGACCCCGCGGGGCACCGGCTCGAGGTCCTCGATGATCTGGAGCACGCGCGGCTTGGGTGCACCCGTCACCGACGCCGGCGGGAGCGTCGCCCGCAAGAGCCCACCGAGCCCGACCTCCGTGCGTCGCGTCCCGCGGACGGTGCTGACCAGGTGCGCGAGCCCGGGGTGGCGCTCGACGGCGCACAGCTCGGGCACGTGGATCGTTCCCGGCACGCACACCCGGCCCAGATCGTTGCGCGCCAGGTCGACGATCATCACGTTCTCGGCCCGGTCCTTCGCGCTGCGGGCGAGCGCGCCCGGGTGAGCGGCGGTCCCCTTGATCGGTCGGGTCTCGACCTCCCGGCCGTCCCAGGCGAGGAAGCGCTCCGGGGAGGCGCTGACGATCTCGATGCGGCCACCGGTCGTGGGGAGCCGCAGCAGCATGGCGTGACGGGCCGGACGGCGCGACGCGAGGGCGCTGAACATCCCGACACCGTCGCCCGGCTCGTCCCATTCGAGGGTGCGGGTGAGGTTCACCTGGTAGCAGTCCCCGGCCCGGATGTGCTCGAGCACGGTCTCCACTGCCGCGAGGTGCTCCGCACGGTCGAGCGACGAGCGCGCCGCGGTTCCGAGCCGGACCGCGGGCGCGGCGGGGAGGCCGTCGAGCGACCCCACCCACAACTGCCTCGCGAACCGCACGAGCACCGCGTCGGGCACCGTCCGTCGCGCGAGCATCGCCCGACCCGTCCGGACCTCCTCGACCCCATGGCCGACCTCGAAGCCGAGGAACCCCGCCCACCAGCCCGGCGTTTGATCGTCGATGACCTCGAGCACCTCGGACCCGGAGACCTCCAGCACCTCGACGGGATCCCGGGCCACGATCCAGCCCGCGCCGCGGCGCACGACCGCCACCGCATCCGCGCTCTGCAGGCCCGTCAGCGGGCGTTGCGGCGTCGTGGAGCGCACGCGTCGAGGGTATCCCGACCCGCGTTCGGAGCGGGCCGCGCGGGTGGGCACCCCCCGGGCGCCGGTACCCTCTCGCGGTTCATGAACGCCCACCTCACCGGTCTGCGCGCCTTCGCGGGGCGCTTCCTCATCGCACTGGTCATCGGGTCGCTGATGATGGCCGGGGTGGTCGCCGGCGTCGACCGCGAGATCGGCCGGAAGCTCGATCGCATCCCCAAGATCAGCTTGCGCACGGCCCCCCTGCCCCCCGCGGGCGCGAACTACCTGGTCGTCGGCTCGGACACCCGCGAGTTCGTGTCCAACGAGCTCGAGCGGGAGGCGTTCGGCGAGACGGAGGCCAACGACGGTCGCCGCTCCGACACGATCATGGTGCTGCACGTCGAGCCCCGCGCCGAGCGCACGCTCGTGGTCTCGTTCCCCCGTGACCTCTGGGTGAACATCCCCGGTCACGGCTACTCGAAGATCAACGCGGCCTACAACTACGGCCCGCAGGCCCTCATCGACACCTTGAAGGCGAACTTCGACATCGACGTCAACCACTACGTCGAGCTCAACTTCCTCAGCTTCGTGGGCCTCGTGAACACCCTCGACGGAGTGCCCGTCTACATCCCCTACGAGGCGAAGGACGAGTACACCGGCCTGGGCATCCCCGAGGGCGGCTGCCGGACGCTCGACGGCGAGCAGTCACTGCAGTGGGTGCGCTCCCGGTACCTCGAGTACCGGGACCCGACCTCGCAGCGGTGGGTCTCGGCCGACATCATCCCCGACATCGGTCGCATCGGTCGCCAGCAGGACTTCGTGCGCCGGCTCACCGCGATCGCCGTGTCGAAGAGCCTCCGCAACCCCTTCACCGCCAACACGGTCGCCGACGAGGTGATCCGCAACCTCAAGGTCGACGATGCCTTCGACAAGGCGGCGATCTTCGACCTGATCGATTCCTTCCGCACGCTGAACCCCGACGACACGTCGTCGCTCGAGTTCCAGACGATGCCCTGGCGCACCGGGCCGAACCAGGGTGCGCAGCAGGTGCTGTACGCGGACATGGACCTCGCCGCGCCCCTCGTCGAGCGGCTCAGGACGTTCGACACCCGACCCCGCCCGACGCCGGACCCCGCCACGATCCGGGTGCGGATCGTCAACACCAGCGGACGAGAGGATCTCGGCGAAGCCGTGAAGCAGCGCTTCGACGAGCTCGGCTTCCAGACGACCGAGGTGATCGAGCGCGCGCCGAGCCGGTTGGCCGACACCACGGTCCGCTTCGCGACCG
>BTUT01000346.1:0-4049 GCA_045862935.1 Acidimicrobiia bacterium | reverse complement strand
ACCGGCAACGAGCTCGCCGACAGCTGGGGGATCAACGGCGTCCTCTTCGGGGCCACGTTCCTCGCCGCGGCCACCGCCCTGGGGGAGATCAGCACCGGCATCACCGGGGTTCGCCTCCGCCAGCTCGTGTTCGGCGACATGTTCGGGGGCAACGCGTTCCCGCTCACGCTCTTCGTGATCGCGGACATCCTCGCCGGCCAGCCGGTGCTCCCCCAGGAAGGGGCGGCCAACGCCTGGATCGCCCTCACCGGCCTCGTGATGACCGGCATCGACGTCGTGGGCATCGTGCTGCGCCCTGCCCGGCGCCACGCGGGCCTCGGCGTCGACTCGTGGGCCGTGCTCGTGACGTTCGCGCTCGGCCTGTGGGGCTCCGCCGAGGTCTCGCAGCTCAGCTGAGCCCCCACCCCTGCGACGGGGTCAGTCGGCCGTGGTCTTCGACGGGGGTCGCCAGAAGATCGCGAGGAACACCGCGGTGCCGAGGATCCCGATCGCGGCCGAGATCGCCAGCGCCGTGCCGGGCTCGAAGGGGAACGAGAGGCCGAGGGCGTCGTCGAGCGACCACTCCCCGGGGCCGATGCCGCCCAGGGCGATGCACAGCGCCGTGAGCGTGCCCGTGTACTCCCAGCCCTCGCCGGGGAGGAAGCTCCAGAAGCCGTTCTTCCAGTGGTTGGTGACGAGCGCCACGAGCACGATGGACGCTGCCCCGCCGTACGCCGCCGGCGTGAGGAGCCCGACCACGAGGGCCGCGCCCGCCGCGAGCTCGAGGTAGGTGACGTTCATCGCCTGGAGCGGCCCGTTGCGCAGCCCGAGGCTCTCGAACCAGTTGGCCATCCCCGGCCCGCTCCGGATCGCCTTGAGGTGCCGCCAGCCGTGCGCCAGGAAGATCGCCCCGATCCACACGCGCGCGATGAGCAGTGCGAGGTTGTACGCGTCCTGGTCGTTCACGGTTCCCTCCCACCGGCCTCGGGACGATGTGATCGGAGGCGACCCTAGCGAACCCGGGGATACGATGACACCACACCCGCCCGCCCCGGAGGTCCACCATGCCTCGCGCCGACGACCTCGTCCTCATCAGCGTCGACGACCACATCGTCGAGCCACCGACGCTCTTCGACCACCACCTTCCCGAGAAGTGGAAGGAGTTCGCGCCGAGGTTCGTGCACAAGGACGACGGCACCGACGTGTGGGTGTACGAGGGCACCGAGATCCCCAACGTCGGGCTCAACGCGGTGGCCGGCAAGCCGCCCGAGGAGTACGGGATCGAGCCGACCGCCCTCGACGGCATCCGCAAGGGCTGCTGGGACGTCGACGAGCGCGTCGCGGACATGAACCGCAACGGCGTGCTCGCCTCCATGAACTTCCCGAGCTTCGTGCAGTTCTGCGGCCAGCTGTTCTCGAAGTCCAAGAACCTCGACATGGGCCTCAACCTGCTGAAGGCCTACAACGACTGGCACATCGACGAGTGGTGCGGCTCCCACCCGGGTCGGTTCATCCCGCTGTCCATCCCCCCGATCTGGGACCCTCACGCCATGGCCGATGAGGTGAGGCGGGTCGCGAGGAAGGGCTGCACCGCGGTCACCTTCTCCGAGAGCCCGTCGAAGCTCGGGTGGCCCAACGTGTTCGGCGACCACTGGGACCCGTTCTTCGCGGCCTGCCAGGACGAGGGCATGGTGATCTGCCTCCACATCGGGTCGTCGTCGACGGTGCTCGCGCTGGAGCCCGGCGCGCCCATCGACATCATGATCACGCTCACCCCGCTCAACACGATGCACGCCGCGACCGACCTCGTGTGGTCACCGGTGCTGCGCAAGTTCCCCGAGCTGCAGTTCGCGCTGTCGGAGGGCGGCACGGGCTGGATCCCGTACTGGCTCGAACGCCTCGACTACACCTACCAGCAGCACCGCTTCTGGACCGGGCAGGACTTCGGCGACCAGCGTCCGAGCGACTTCGTGCGCGACCACTTCTCGTTCTGCTTCATCAGCGATCGCAACGGCATCGAGGATCGCTACAAGATCGGCGTCGACCAGATCACCTGGGAGTGCGACTACCCGCACTCCGACTCCACCTGGCCGCACTCACCCGAGGCGCTGGCGAAGCAGCTCGACGGCATCCCCGACGACGAGGTCGCGAAGATCTCCCACGAGAACGCGATGCGGATCTACCGGTTCGACCCGTTCACGTACCGGCCGAAGGAGCTCTGCACCGCCGCCGCGCTGCGCGCCGAAGTGCGGGACTGACCCGGCGCACCCGGCGCTCGGGTCAGCGGGCGGCGTCGTGGTGGAGATCGGGAACGAGCCCGGCCTGGGCGAGCAAGCGAACCGCCCGGACCTCGGCCACGTCGATCACCACCGCGTCACCGGGCTCGCGGCCCACGATGAAGGACACCACGCAGTCGCCGCACACGTCGGTGTGGCGCATCCGGCACTCGTCACAGTCGATCCGCATGTCGCGACCATCGCACGGGGGTGCGACGCTCATCGCTCAGCAGCACGCGCGACGCCCGTCCTCGCCGAGCGGGGCCGCCGCCGCGAGCGCGAGCAACGAGGCCGCGAGCGCCTCGAGGCGGTCGGCGCGCAGGCGGTAGTAGGTCCAGTAGCGGAACCGCCGCCCCTCCACGAGCCCCGCGTCGCGCAGCACCCGGAGGTGGTGGCTGACGAGCGGCTGCGACACGTCGAGGTCGTCCACGAGGTGGCACACGCAGAGCTGCTCCCGACCGAGTCGCTCGACGATCGCCCGGCGGGTCGGGTCGGCGAGCGCCTTGAGCAGCACGTCGTCGAGGCGCTGACCCGTCCCGTCCGGGCCCGGCTCCCGGACCTCGACGCCGGCACCCACCTCGACCTCGATCTCCACCTCGACCGCCCCATTGACATGCGTTACCATTGATATAGAATACCGTTGATACAGATCCTGGTCAAGGAGGCCCCCGATGGCCCGTCTCCAGCTCGCCCTCAACGTCGACGACCTCGACGCCGCGGTCGACTTCTACTCCCGGCTGTTCGCGACGCCCGCCGCGAAGCGTCGCCCCGGGTACGCGAACTTCGAGGTCGCCGATCCCCCGCTGAAGCTCGTGCTGTTCGAGAACCAGGAGGCCCCGGCCACGCTCAACCACCTCGGCGTCGAGGTCACCTCGCCCGACGAGGTGGGCACGGCGACCGCCCGCCTCGCCGACGAGGGTCTCGCCCCCGTCGACGGCAGCGGCACCTGCTGCTACGCGGACCAGGACAAGGTGTGGGTGACCGCACCCGACGGTCAGCGCTGGGAGATCTACACGGTGCTCGCCGACTCGCCCACGTTCTTCGCCGAGGCTGCGGCCGAGCCCGCCGCCGAGGTCACCGGCACCTGCTGCGCGTAGCGCACGACCGCGCGTCGCGCACGTGACCCGCAACCGTTCGCTCCGCAGCACTCAGCGGCGCAGGACCGAGAGGAGCGCGTCGGCGCTCACCACCGTCGCGCCACCGGCCGCGGCGCCGTCACGGACCTCCCGGTCGCTCGACGCGACCATCACCGGGACGTCCTCGGGCAGTTCGCCGGCCTCCCGCACGATCAGCGGGTCGGCCGGCTCGCCGGCGGGCGAGAACACCACCCGCACGCCCGGGGTGCGCCGCGGGCGCACGCCTTCGACGTCGGATCCGTCGAACACCACGATCGCGGTGCACCGCAGCCGGAGGTGGAGGCGGGCGAGGGCCGAGACCAGGCGGTCGCGCTGCTGGTCGACCGGCATCGCCGGCCACGCGGCCATCGACACGTTGTAGCCGTCGACCACGAGGACCACCCGGGGCGTGCGCAGCATCGCCTCGATCGCCTCGGGCTCTTCGGCGAGCATGCCCGGCGGGCACGCCAGCGCCACGCGCCGCCGGCCGGCGCGGGCCGGGGCCGGGCCAGGCGGCTCCCGCGGGGTCGGCTCCCGACGCACCCCCCCGGCCGCGGCGCGCTCGAGCCGCTCGAGCGTCGCCGCGACGTCGCGCGCCCGGCGGGCGACATCGGCCAGCACCGCCCGATCGGGGGAGCTCACCGCCGCGGTGGCGGGAGCCGCCGGCGCGGCGGTGCCC
>BTUT01000345.1:0-4063 GCA_045862935.1 Acidimicrobiia bacterium | reverse complement strand
CCCGGCTCGTAGCCGAACACGTCGCGCGCGAGGCGGGATCCGAAGCGGTCGTCGAGGATCTCGATCTGGTCGCTCGTGACGAGCGCCGGGTGGGGCACACCGCAGGCGCGGCTCAGCCGCAGGAGCTCGTAGCGCAGCTGGGCGAGGTAGCCGGCGCAGCGCACGGACTTGTCGGTGGGGTCGAGCCCCCGTTGGCGCCATGCGGACTGCGTGGTCACACCGGTCGGGCAACGGTCGGTGTGGCAGCGCTGGGCCTGGATGCAGCCGATCGACAGCATGGCCTCGCGGGCGACGTTGACCCCGTCGCACCCGAGCGCGAACGCCAGGAGCGCCGGGCCCGGCAAGCCCAGCTTGCCCGAGCCGAGGAACACGATCCGGTCGGTGATCCCCGCCTCGGCGAAGATCCGGTACACCCGCGTGAAGCCGACCTTGAACGGCAACGCCACGTGGTCGGTGAACACGAGTGGACCGGCACCGGTGCCGCCCTCGCCTCCGTCGATGGTGAGGAAGTCGATGCCGCGCTCCCCGTCGGCCATCAGCCGCGCGAGGTCGCGGAACAGGCTGGCGTCACCGACCGCCGACTTGATCCCGACCGGCTTCCCCGATGTCTCGGCCAGCAGCTCCACGAAGTCGAGCAGCGAGTCGGCGTCGTGGAACGCGGAGTGTGCGGCGGGGCTCGCGCAGTCGACTCCGGCGGGAACCCCGCGCAGCCGCGCGATCTCGGCGGTGACCTTCGCCGCGGGGAGCAGACCGCCCATGCCCGGTTTGGCGCCCTGGCTGAGCTTGATCTCGATGGCCCGGATCGTGGGTTCGTTCTCGATCACCTCGCGGAACCGCTCGAGGCTGAACGCGCCACTCGGCTCGCGGCACCCGAAGTAGCCGGTGCCGATCTGCCACACGAGGTCGCCGCCGTGGCGGTGGTGGGCGGTGATGCCGCCCTCGCCGGTGCCCTGCCAGCACCCGGCCATCGCGGCTCCCCGGTTGAGCGACTCGACCGCGCGCCCTCCGAGTGACCCGAAGCTCATGCTCGAGATGTTCACCGCCGACTGCGCCCGGAACGCGCCGCGCCGCTGCCGCGCCGCGCCGATGACCTTGGCCATCGGAAGTGGGTGGAGCATGTCGCCCGCGCCGACTCGGGGCGGCTCGTTGAGCGGGAAGCCCGACTGCTTGATGATCAGGTAGTGGCTCGACCCCTCGAGGTCGTTGTCGGTGCCGAAGCCGTAGTACGTGTCCGCGTGCTTCGCCGACGAGTAGACCCAGCGGCGCTGATCGCGGCTGAACGGCTTGTCGGAGTCGTTGTCGGTGACGATGTACTGGCGCAGCTCGGGGCCGATCGCCTCGAGCAGGTAGCGCAGGTGCCCGATGATCGGGAAGTTGCGCAGGATGGCGTGCTTGCGCTGGATCAGGTCGTAGGCGGCGAGCGCGGCGAGCAGCACGCCGATCACGGCGAGCGTCCACAGCCACCAGCTCACGCGTGCCTGCCCAAGCTCGGATCAGCTCCGCGGGAGGCCCAGGATCCGCTGGGCGATGATGTTCTTGTTGATCTGGGTGGTGCCCCCCGCGATCGTCGCCTGCCGGCTGCCGACGCGGTCACGACCCCAGGGCCCGGCGGCCGCGTCGGGCCCGAGGACCGCCGCGGCCACCTCGCCGATGTGCTGGTCGGTCTCGCTCCACAGCAGCTTCGCGATCGACGACTCCGGCCCGAGCTCGCGGCCGTGGAGCTCGCCCGAGATCGCTCGGTCGGCGATGAGCTTCAGGAGCTCGGCTTCGAGATACACCCGGGCGATGCGTTGACGCAGGGCGGGATCCTGGGCGGCGGTGCCGCCGGCGCGCCCCGCGGTCGACCTCGCGGCCTCGACGAGCCGGGCGACCTTCGCCCGGAGCCCGAGGTGCAGCCGCGCGACCCCACCCCGCTCGTGGGCGAGCGTGGTCATCGCAACGCGCCACCCCTCGTTGGGTGGACCGAGGATCGCATCGGCGGGCACACGCACGTCGTCGAGGAACACCTCGTTGAAGTCGTGCGCGCCGGTGATGGTGACGAGTGGGCGCACCTCGACGCCGGGCAGCGACATGTCGACCAGCAAGCAGGTGATGCCGCGATGCTTCGGTGCCGCGGGGTCGGTGCGTACGAGGAGCTCGCACCAGTGGGCGTGGTGCCCGAGGCTCGTCCACACCTTCTGCCCGTTCACCACCCAGTGCTCACCGTCGCGGACCGCGCTCGTCGCGAGGCCGGCGAGGTCGGAGCCGGCGTCGGGCTCCGAGAAGCCCTGGCACCAGATCTCGTCGCCGCGCAGCATCGGTGGGAGGAACCGGCGCTTCTGCTCCTCGGTGCCGTAGGTCATGATCGCGGGGGCCACGTTCGGGATGCCGAGCACGTTCACCGGCCCGGGCGCGGCGGCACGCTGGAGCTCCTCGGACCACACCACCTGCTCCAGCACCCCGGCACCCCGGCCGCCGTACTCGACCGGCCAGGCGATCGCCGCGTAGCCGGCGTCGGCGAGGCGGCGGTTCCAGGCCTGGGCGCGCGCGAGCTGGCCGGGCTCGTCGAAGGCGAGACCGCCCGACCCGATGCTGCGGATCTCGTCGTCGACGTGGGTGTCGAGCCAGGCCCGCAGCTCCGCGCGGAAGGCCTCGGCCTCGGGCGGGAAGTCGAAGTCCATGGCCCGCGCAGCCTACGCACCCCGCCCGCTCGCCCCCCGACGTGCGTCCCACAGCCGCGCATACGTGCACTGGGGACGCATCTCCCGGGGAGGGGTTGACAATGTGAAGATATCTTCCTATAAATGGACCATGGTCAGGAGGAAGCCAGGCACGCTGCTGCCGCTCGAGATCGCCGTCCTCGACGCCGGGATGCAGGCGGCGAGGGATGGCGAGCCCGAGTTCCACGGCTTCGCCCTGGCGCAACGGATCCAGGCGCGAGACGGCGCACGGCGGCTGACGGCGCACGGCACGCTCTACAAGGCGCTTGCCCGCATGGAAGAGGCCAGGCTGCTGGAGAGCAAGTGGGAGGATCCCGACCGAGCGGTCGCCGAGGGTCGGCCGCGGCGGCGGCTCTACCGGGTGACCGGGTTGGGCGCCGACGCGCTGGCCGACGCCGCGATCGCGACTGACGTCGCGGGTGCGGCTGCGCGGCGCGCCGGGCTCCGGCCGGGAGTGGCGACGTGATGGGGTTCGACGGCGCAGCCTTCGCGCAGCGGTGGGCCGACCGCTACACGCGGGGGCTGCCCGACGGTGTGCGCGACCGGCGTCGCGCGGAGATCGCGTGTGACGTGTTCGAGCAGGCCGCGGCCGGCGACCCGGGCGGCGCGATCGCGTGGCGGACGGTCCGAGGCATGCCGGCGGACGTGGTCTGGCGGCGACAGGAGGTGCGCAGGATGCGAGCGAACGAGGCGATGTCCGGAGGGCCGCGGTGGCGCACCATGTGGAGCGTGGCCACGCAGAGCTGGTTTGCACCGCTCGTCGTGCTGCTCGGCGTGTTCAACGTGCTCACCGCGATCTACGTGTTGCAGGACGACGAGTCGAAGATGCCGGGTCAGCTCGTCGGCCCGCTCTTCCTGGTCGCGCTCACGGCGTCACTCTTCGGCGGGCTGTGGTTGCGGTGGCGGTCGGGCCGCGCGAGCGAGCCCCGGGCGGAGACGGTGCCGGACGCCGCGCGCCCGGCGGTGGCGACCTGGCAGGTGGGTCTGCTCGTCGGCGTGCTCGTCGTCGCCCTCGCCGTCCTGGTCGTGGGCGTCGCGGCGGGCGCACACGCCCTCTTCTTCCTGGTCTTCGTGCTGCTCGCGTTGACCCTCGGGGCGGCGGGCCTCAGAGCGGTGGCGGGGGCGATCCGTTCATCGGACCGGGGCGACAAGGGCCGGCTCGCCGACGGCATGATCATCGTCGGCACGCTCCCGGGCCTCGCGTTCTTCTGGATGATCGTCCCGGCGCTGCTCGCGGTCGCGGTGATCGGAGGCGTGCTCGGCACCGACCCGAAGGTCCGCCCGGCCGGCTGACCGAGCGCCAACCCGAAGGTCCGTCCGGCCGGCTGATCGAGCACCCGGCCCGAAGGTCCGCCCGACCCGCT
>BTUT01000344.1:0-4068 GCA_045862935.1 Acidimicrobiia bacterium | reverse complement strand
GGCGGAAGAAGAAGCCGTCGCACGTCGCGCACGTGGACACGCCGTGGCCGATGAGCCGGTCCTCGGACGGGAGCCCGAGCAGGCGCGCGCTCGCGCCGGTGGAGACGATGACCGCCCTCGCGCGGTACTCGGTGGTGCCCACCCAGACCCCGAACGGCCGGCTCGAGAAGTCGACGCGGTCGACGTCGGCGGTCACGAACTCGCTGCCGAACCGGCCCGCCTGCTCCCGGAACTTCATCATGAGCTCCGGGCCGAGGATCCCGTCGGGGAACCCGGGGAAGTTCTCGACCTCGGTGGTGAGCATGAGCTGGCCACCGGCGCCCACGCCCTCGATGACGATCGGCGCGAGATCGGCGCGGGCGGCGTACACGGCCGCGGTGAGGCCCGATGGCCCCGAGCCGATGACGATGACGTCGCGGACCTCGGTCATGCGGGGGGCTGGTCGTTCTTCGCCGAGCGTCGGGTCCAGCACAGCGCTCCGAGGAGCACCATCAGGGCCCCGGTCCAGAGGTACGCACCCCAGACGCGACCGGTGATGATGAACACGCCACGGAAGAAGGCCACGATCAGCAGCACGACGGCGACCGCGACGAACAACCCCGCGAGGAGCCCGTAGACGATGGCCTTCGACGCGGCCCGCGCCGGCACGACCGTCTTGTCGCGCACCAGCCCGACGACCTGGTCGATGGTGTCGGTTGCCTGCGTTGCCCAGTCTTCGCGCATGAGCCCCCTGTCGATGTTCGGCGCAGCGTAGCCCGAGCGGGCCCCCGGACCCGCCCCGCGCGGGGAGGCGTCCGTCGGCCGCGGGCCGTCGCGCGTCCTCAGAGTCGGGCCTGGAGGACCGCCGTGCAGGTCGAGTCGAGCACCGCGATCGCGAGGCGCCGGTCGGGGCGTTCCACGACCACCACGGTCACTGCCTCCCCACCGACGGTGCCCGTGCCCGTGGCGGTGGGGGTGCCGTGCTCGCGCGCGACCCGGAACGCGCAGGCCGCCGCCCGCGCCGCAGCGGTGGCTCCCGGGTCGGTCGAGCCCCGCGGCTCCTGCGCGTCGCCGGGCCGTGGGAGAGCACGGGCGGCGGCGACGGCGCGCGCCAGCCCATCGGCGGTCGACACGTCGCCCAGCGGTCCGAGCGCGGGGAGCGGGGTGGGGGTGATCGGCCCGAGGCTCGTGACCGGGCCGGCGGCGTCCCCGCCGGTCTCGCCGGACGCGTCGTTCGACGGGGTCCGGCGCGGGCCTGCCTCCGCCGGCGCGTTCGCGGCCTTCGGTGCGTCGGCGGCCGTGGGCGAGCCGTCGTCGTTCCCGCTCGACAGCACGACGCCGAGGCCCACCAGCGCCACGAGCGCGACCGCCGCGGCCGCGGCGACGACGCGCGCGAGACCCGATCGGTCCCGGCGTGGCCGGATCCGGACCGGGCCCGCGGTGTCGGCGCCGGTGCCCGAGCCGGCGTCCACGTTCGCGTCGGTGCGTGCGTCGGCGGGCTCGGTGCCGTCCTCGGCGGGATCGGCGGCGGCGAGCGCCGCCCGGACGAGCCGCGCGCGGCTGAGGTCGTCGAGCGGATCCACGGCGAGGAGCGCGGCGAGGCGCTCGTCCCGTGAGTCGTCGTGAGCCACGTCCCGCGCACCGTCCGGGGCTTCGGTGGGCGCGTGGTCGAGGCCCGCATCGGGTGCCACGTGACGGTCGTCAGGTTGCCTCGGTTCGGTCATGGCTGCTCGTTCCGACGATCGGTCCTGGGCTCCGGTTCCCCGCCATCCGACTCCACCGGCTCGCCGAGGGCGCGCGCGAGCGCCCCACGCCCGCGCGCGATGCGGGAGCGGACCGTGCCCGGAGGCAGGTCGAGCACCTCGGCGATCTCGGCGTAGTCGAGGTCACAGAGGTCGCGCAGCACCACCGCCACCCGGAAGTCGGGAGGAAGGGTGGCGAGCGCGGCGTCCACGTCGAGGCGCGCGTCCACGCTCACGAACCCGTCGCGAGCCTCCACGGCGCTTCGGGCGCCGGTCGTTGCGACGTCGACGGGGGCCGGCCGCCGGCGCGCGCGGCGCAGCTCGTCGAGCGCCGCGTTCGTCGCCACGCGGTAGCACCAGGTGGAGAACCGTGCCGTGCCGTCGAAGCGCGCGATCCCGCGTGCGACCGCGATCAGCGCCTCCTGGGTGGCGTCCAGCGCGTCCTCGGGGTGGATGACGACCCGCCGGCACACCGCGTGGATGCGGTCGGCGTGACGATCGAGCAGGACCTCGAGCGCGCGCCGGTCACCGCGCCGGGCCCGGTCCACGAGGGCGTCATCGTCGAGGTCGTGCTCGCCGCGCGCGGTCGCGGCGCGCTGCGGGCGCTCAGCCGACACGCAGCTCCTGCACCTCGATCCGCCTCGACGGGGGAGTGCGCACGAACCACACGAGCACGGCCTGGCCGTTCGTGGGCTCGTCGAGGGTGACGACCGCGTGCGCAGGCAGGTCGTGGGCCTCACCCCGCACCGGCCCCCACCCGTCGAGTCGCTCGGCGCCACGTGGAGCGACGTAGATCTCCACCGAGGCGCCGGGCTCGCCGTCGATCTCGACCGTGCGCACGTCCGCGGCCGACGTCAGCTCGAGGGCGAGGCCGACGCCGGCCTTGCCGCCGACGTCCCGGCTCACGTACGTCTCGCTGCGCCACGCGGTCTGGGGGTCGCCGTCGACGGCGAACTGCACCTCGTCGGCGTTCTCGCCGTCGCCGCCGAACGGGTCGAAGTCCCGGATGCCCGCGACCTGCGGCGCACTCCCGGAGTTCTGTCCGCCGGATCCGTCATCGGCGACGATCGCCGCGGTGATGAGCCCCGCGGCGGTGCCGAGGAGGGCGAGGAAGACGAGGAACCCGACGACGCGCCAGGGGTGGCGCTCCTTGCGGGGTGCCGGGCGGGGCGTTGCGGACCGGGCCTTGGTGGGCTGGGCCTTGGCGGGGTGGGCGCCAGGCGCACGGCGCCCCACCGCCCCCGCGGTCGGCGACTGGATCGGGACACCTCGTGCCGCGCGCAGGAGCGCGTCCTCGAACGCGGCCGCGCTGGGGATCCGCTGAGCGGGTTCCGGTCGGAGCGCGGCCTCGAGCACCGACGCGAGCGCGGCGGGGACGTCGGGACGGAGCTGCGCGAGGGGTGGAGGCGGGCCCGCCAGGCGTGCGAGCGCGGTCGCCATCTCGGTGTCGCCGTGGTACGCGGGGCGCCCCGCGAGCATCTCGTAGAGCACGAGGCCGAGCGCGTACACGTCGGTGCGGGCGTCCGTGGGCTGGCCTCGGACCTGCTCGGGCGCGAGGTAGCGGGCGGTACCGACGACCGTGCCCGTGCGGGTGAAGTCGGCCCCCCCGGTGGCCTTGGCGATGCCGAAGTCGGTGACCTTCACCGGGCCCTCACGGGGGACGAGCACGTTCGCGGGCTTGATGTCGCGGTGGACGATGCCCTGGCGGTGGGCGTGCTCGAGGGCGGCGGCGACCTGCCGGGCGATGTCCACCGCCTCGGTCGGGTCGAGGACGCGCTTGCGGTCGAGGAGCTGGCGGAGGCTCTCGCCCTCGACGAGCTCCATCACGATGAACGCGATCCCGCCGTCGTCGCCGGTGTCGAACGTGGGCACGATGTTGGGGTGGGAGAGCGCGGCCGCGGCCACGGCCTCCTGGCGGAAGCGACCGCGCAGCGCCTCGTCCACCGCGAGCTCGGGGTGCAGCGTCTTCACCGCGACGCGCCGGCCGAGCAGCTCGTCACGACCCAGCCACACCGTGGCCATGCCCCCCCGGGCGATGGTCTGCTCCAGCCGGTAGCGGCCCGCGAGGGTGCGACCGGCGAGGGTCTGACCGGACGCGGGTTGGCTCACGGGGCCACGGTAGGCGCGCCCGCCGCCTGGCCGGTGGCGGTCAGTGGGCGACCTGGAAGCTCACGCCGATCACCCCCGGCCCGGCGTGCGTGCCGATCACCGGGCCGACGAGCCCGGTGACGATCTCGTCGCGGGGGAACACCTCGGCGAGCGCGTCGAGGAGCTCGCCGACGTCGGTCGCCTGGCCGTGGAGCACCGCGCAGGTCTCGATCGGCTGCGCCCTGGCCTTCTCGGCGAG
>BTUT01000343.1:1729-4082 GCA_045862935.1 Acidimicrobiia bacterium | reverse complement strand
GGCGCGGTGTCGTCGGCTCGCTACCGCCGGGGGCCGCCCCGCGTGGTACCGGGACCCTGGCCGCGTGGGGGGGGGTTGTTGGGGGCGCGTGTGCCGCCGCCGGCGTCGGGCGGGGGTGCCTCGCCGGGTCCGGCGAGCCGGCCGAGCACGGCCCCGGCCTGGGCGACCTCACCGATGCGGTTCAACACGTCCTCGAGGGCGGCGCCGCTCTCGACGGTGCGCCGTTCGAGCTCGCCGAGGCGTTGGGCCACCGCCTCCTCGAAGTCGCGCACGCGCTCGACGAACCGCTCGAGCTCGGCTCCGCCCCGACGGGCGGCCTTGGCCAGCTCCGCGGACTCCGCCGCACGCGCCGCCTCGAGGCTGCGGCGCGCCTCGTCCACCGCCGCCTCGATCGCCGACATGCGATCCGCGACCATGCGCTCGAGCGCTTCGGCGCGCCGCGCGAGCTGGTCGTCGAAGTCCCGGGTGCTGCGCTCCGCCATCCCCCGCAGCTCGTCGCGCTGCGCCCCGACGATGCCCGTGAACTGCTTGCGGGCCGCCTCGAGCTGCGACTCCACCTCGGCGAGCTGGCGCCCGAAGCGCTCGTCCGCCTCACGCGTCCGGGCGAGCACCGCCACGACCTGGTCCTCCATGGTGGAGGAGATCGCCTTCAGCTCCGCCTGCTCGGCCTCGGCGAGCGCACGCGTCTCGTCGCGCTGCGCGTCCGCGAGCCGCTCGAGATCGGTTCGGCGCTCCCGGCTGACGGCATCGAGGCGTGCCTCGTGCTCGGACAGCGCTCTCGAGAGATGCTGCGACGAGGCCTTGGCCGCCTCCTGGATCGCCTGCTCCAGCTCGCGCGACCGGACGGCACAGTTCTCCACGGCGGCGCTGGCCGCAGCCAGCACCTCCTCGAGTTGGGCGCGGTGTCCCGCCGCCGCGTCGCCCTGCTCGTCGATGCGCGCCGCGGCCGTGGTGGTGAGCTGCTGGAGGCGGTCGCGCGCGACCTGGTCCAGCTCGGCTCGGTGCTCGGCGAGCGCGCGCGCGAGGCGCTCGGCGGCTGCGTTGGTGTCGAGCCGGAGCGCGCCTTCGGCCTCCCGGGCGCGCTCTTCCCACTGCTCGAGCGATGCCATCCCGGCGGCGACGGTCGCCGCGAGCTCGTCCCGGGCACCGGCCACATCGGCCGCCAGCCCGCCCGCCAGCTCGTGACGAAGGCGCTCCAGCTCGTCGCGCCACGCGGCGAGGAGCTGCTCGGCCTCCGACTCGAACCGGCCCACGTCGGCGTGGCTGCGCGCCAGCACCTGCTGGTACAGCGCGTCGAGCTGCTCGATCTCGGCGCGGGCCCGCAGCACGTTCTGGCGCACGGTCTCCTCGACCTCGGCGACGTCGGCGCGGCCCTTGGCGACCGCCTGCTCGACCCAGCCGCTCTGGCTCGCCACCGCCCGCGCCAGTCGTTCCTCCGCCGCCGCGACGTCCTGGGCGTTCACCGCCGCCTTGCGCTCCAGCTCCGCGAGCTGGGCGTCGGTGGCCTCGGCGATCCCGTTGGCCCGCTCTTCCAGCTCGACCACCCGGGCTGCGGTCTCCTGCTCCAACTGGTACATCCGGGTCTCGGCGCCGTCGAGCAGCTCGCGATGGGCCTGGGCACCGGCGTGGAGCTCCGCGAGCTGGGTGGCGGCGGCACCCGCGATCGACTGCAACGCCGCGGCCGTCTCCCGCTCGGCCGCCACCCGGCGCTCCGCCACCTCGGCCTCGGTCGTCTCCGCCAGGCTCCGCGCCCGCGCCTCGAGCTCGGCGACCCGAGCCCCGGTCTCCGCCTCGAACTGCTGCATGCGCTCGACGGCACCGTCGAGGAGTTCACGGTGCGCCTGCGCCTCGGAGCGGAACTGAGCCAGCTGGGTGGTGGCGGCGGCCGTGATCGAGCGGAGCGCGGTGGCGGCTTCCTCGGCCACCTCCTCCCGGCGCTCGGCCAGCTGGTCCTCACCGCTCTCGATCATCGACCGAACGCGTGCCTCGACGGCTTCGGTCGCCGCGCTGACGTGTTCGGTGATCGAGCCCAGCTGGTCCGAACCCAGGTCGACGATCGAGCGCAGCGCTGCCGCGGTCGCCGTGTCGAGCTCCGCGCGGCGCGCGGCCAGATCCGCTTCCGAGCTCTCGATGATGCCAGCGGCACGAAGCTCCAGGTCGGCCACGCGCCCCGCAGCCTCCTGTTGGAGCTGGCGCATGCGGATGGCGCTCTCGCTGAGCATCGCGCGGTGCGCCTCGGCGCCCGCCTGGAACTCGGAGAGCTGCGTCGCGCCCGCACCACTGAGGCGCGCCAGCAGCTCCGCCGCGCGCACCTCCACCGCGTCGACCTGACCCGAACCCGCACCCACGATCG
>BTUT01000343.1:0-1629 GCA_045862935.1 Acidimicrobiia bacterium | reverse complement strand
CCAGCTCCGAGCGGCGCTCCGCCATCTGCGCCTCGGTCGTCTCCGCCAGACCCGCGACCCGCGTCTCGAACACGGCGAGACGCGAGGACGTGCCGCGCTCGATCCCCGCGAGGCGCTCCGCCACGCTCTCTTCGGTGATCTCAGCCAGCTGCGCAGCGCGCGCCTCCAGCTCTGCGACGTGGTTGGCGGTCTCCTCGTCGATCTGCTGAATCCGCGCGACCGCGCCCTCCAGGCGCTCGCGATGGCCGTCGGCTTCGCCCTGGAACTCCGCGAGCCGCGCGGCGACGGCTTCACGCACCTCGGCGACGATCCCGGCCGCGTGCCCTTCGACCGCCTCGACCTGCGCGGCCCCCGATCCGACGATCGACTCCAGCGCGGCGGTCGTCGCGTGGTCCAGCTCGACGCGACGGTCGGAGAGGACGGTCTCGGCGGTGTCGACGACGCCCGTCGCACGCGCTTCCAGCTCCGCGACCCGCGCCGCCGTCTCCTGCTCGAGCTGCTGCATGCGCGCGACGGTGGCGTCGAGGACGGCGCGGTGTGCCTCGGCGCCCGCTTCGAACTCGGCGAGCTGGGTCGCCGCCGCTCCGCTCAGCTTCGCGACCAGCTCCGCAGCGCGCACCTCCACCGCCTCGGCGTGGGTGGCTCCGGCGCTCGCGATCGACTGCATCCCCGCGGCGAGCGCGCGCTCGAGCTCCGAGCGTCGCTCGGTCATCCGCGCGCGGCCGTCGACGACCGCCTGCTCGACCTCGCCCACGTGGGTCGCCACGGTGCGCAGCAGTCCCTGCGTGGACTCGGCGACGACGAGCTCCGCCTCCCCCCGGAGCGCCTCCAGCCGGCCGGCAAGCGCCGCGTCGGCCTCCTCGACCTGCGCCCGGCTCGCGGTCGCGGCCTGCTCGACCTCGGCCACGTGGCCCTGCACCGTGTGGCGCATCGCCCGCGTGGCGTCGCTCACCGCACGCTCGGCCTCCTCGCGCAGGCTCGCGACCTGAGAGGTCGTCGCGGCGATCGTCTGCTCGACGCTGCCGCGGTGCTCGGTGGTGGCGAGGGCAACTCGGGCGACGGCGTCCTCGACGAGCGCTCGGGCGCGCTCGGCGGCCGCGTCGAGCTCCGCGCGACCGGCGGTGAGCGTGGCCTCGGCCTCGTCTCGGAGCGCACCCACCTCCTCCCGGACGACCGACAGCGCCTGCGCCGTCTGGGTCCGGCTCGCCGCGAGCGCCTTGTCGACGCCTTCGACCTGGACTGCCACGCTCCGTTCGAGCCGGGCCATCGCGTCCCGCACGGCACGGTCGGCCGACGCGCTCAGCGCGTCCACCTGGGCCTGGCTCGAGGCGATCGCCTGGTCGATGGTGCCGCTCTGCTCCGCGGTGGCGTTCGCCACTCGGGTGAGCGCCTGGTCGACCTGCGTGTCGACCTCGCTCAGCCGGGTGGCCGCCGCGTCCTGGAGGCTGCGGGCGAGCGCGTCGAGCTCGGCGATCCGCGCGCTCGCGGCCCGCTCGGACTCCCGGAGGTGCTCGACGAGGCGGTTCAGCGCACCGGAGCGGTCCACGAGGATCTGCTCGACCCGGCCGGTGAGCCCCTGGTCGAGCTCGGCCGAGCGAGCCTCGACCGCGGCGGTGGCCGCGGCCGCGG
>BTUT01000342.1:0-4085 GCA_045862935.1 Acidimicrobiia bacterium | reverse complement strand
ACGACCCGGCGGTGTTCGCCGGCAACGAGCTCGCCCGCCTCCTGCGCGCCCGCGGCGTCACGGTGAACGGCGCGGCGGTGCGCGGCCGGGCGGATCCGGGGGTCGAGCTGGCCAAGGTCGACTCCGCGCCGGTGAAGGACGTGGTCGCGGAGGTGGTGCGCTCCAGCGACAACCTCGCGTCCGAGATGCTCGTGCGCGAGATCGGGGTGAAGGCGGCGAAGGAGGGCACGACGGCGGCGGGCGTGGCCGCGGCGTCCGCGAAGCTCGCCGAGCTCGGCGTGCCGATGGCCGGCGTGGTCCTCGTCGACGGGAGCGGGCTCGCCCGTGAGAACCGGGTCACCTGCCAGGCGCTCGCCGCGACGGTGGACCTCGGCGCCCGCCCGGAGCTGCGGGCGATCTGGGACGGGATGTCCGTCGCCGGGGTGTCGGGAACGCTCGCCGACGAGCTGCTCGGGACCGGGCTGGAGGGCAAGCTGCGGGGCAAGACCGGGTTCCTCAACGGCGTCTCCGGCCTCGCGGGCCTCGTCGACGTCGGCCGACCGTTGCGCTTCGCGCTGGTCGTGAACGGGAGCTTCGGCGAGACCGAGGCCATCCGGATCCGCGGGCAGCTCGCCCGGATCATCGCCGGCTTCCCCCAGGCTCCCGCGCCCGACGACCTCGTGCCTGTGCCGGTGCCACCCTCCGCGCCCCCGGCTCCCGGCGCGACCGACGCCGGGGCCGGGGCGACGGGCGAGGCGCCCCGGGCCGCCACGCCCGCGTCCCGGGCTCCCGGGCCGTAAGATCCCGCCCGTGGCCCAGCCGCGCGACGCATCCGAGCCCGCCCGCCCCCGCTCGTTCGGGGCGCCGCCCCGGCCGTCCCTGCCCCAACTCGTGCTCGAGCTGCGGGATCTCGTCGTCACCTACCTCAAGCAGGAGACGGTCGTCCCGCTCAAGGCCCTCGGCCGGTACCTGGCGTTCGGGGTGGCGGGCTCGCTCCTCATGGGGACGGGCGTGCTGCTGCTCGCGCTCGGCTGCCTGCGCCTCCTCCAGACCGAGACCGGCGACACCTTCACCGGCGACTGGTCGTGGGTGCCCTACGTGATCGTCTTCGCCGCGCTCGTGCTCGGTGCCGCCCTCGCGTGGACGGCCCGCAAGACGTTCCGAGTCAGCAAGGAGCTGCAGCGATGACGAGCACCGCCCCGCGGGTGACCCGTGACCAGATCGAGGCGAAGTTCCGCCAGCTCCAGGGCGACGTCGAGACCGGGATGGAGACCGGCCGCGACCTGGGCAGGATCGCCGCGATCGCGGGTGCCGTCGTGGCCCTCGGGATCGTGTACCTGATGGGGCGCCGCCACGGTCGCAAGAAGCGTACGATCGTCGAGATCAAGCGGGTCTGACGCCATGTGGATGTCGATGGTCCGCTGGACGTGGCGGTGGTTCTGGCGCAATTGGAAGCGCAACCTCCAACGGGTGAGCACGACCACCGCGGTGATGACGATGGTGCGTCAGGTGCTGAGCGGGAAGCCGGAGACCGTGTTCCGGGGCTCGATGGAGCCCGGGACCGCGATCCAGATCCGGGTGCTCGAGCCCGGGGAGGGCTGAGCCGTTCGCCGCATCGGAGCAGGGACGGCACCGTGAAGGTGCTCCTGCGCAACCCCCGGCGCGAGCTCGACCTGCCCGGACCCACGACCGTGTCCGCGCTCCTCGCGCGCCTCGACCTCAACCCCGAGTCGGTGCTGGTCATCGTGGGCGACGAGCTCGTCACGCACGACGCACGCCTCGCCGACGATGCCCACGTGGAGATCCGGCCGGTGATCTCCGGCGGCTGCGGCCGCCCGCTCCCGTGACCCGGTCCGCGATGAAGTGCCGGGTGTGCCGCGCACCCGCGGTCATCGACGTCCGGCGTCACAACGCCAACTTCTGCCACGAGCACTTCGTCGCCCACTGCGAGGCGCAGGTCCGGCGGGCGATCGAGCACCACGACATGATCCGGCCCGGCGAGCGGGTGATCGTCGCCGTCTCGGGCGGCAAGGACTCCCTCGCGCTGTGGGACCTGCTCGGCCGCCTCGGTCACGACGCCGATGGGCTCTACGTCGGCCTCGGGATCGACGACTACTCCGACGACTCGGCACGCTACGCGCGTGCGTTCGCCGAGTCGCGGGGGCGCACCCTGCACGTGGTCGATCTCGCCCTCGACCACGGCTTCACGGTCCCCGAGGCCGCCCGCGCCACCCGGCGCGCGCCGTGCGGCGCCTGTGGGCTGGCGAAGCGCCACGTGTTCAACGCGTTCGCGCACGCGCACGGCTACGACGTCGTGGCCACCGGCCACAACCTCGACGACGAGGCCGCGGTGCTCCTCGGCAACGTGCTGCGCTGGGACCTCGACTACCTCGCCCGCCAGCACCCGGCCCTTCCCGGTGGCGAGGGCTTCGTGCGCAAGGTGAAGCCCCTGTACCGCGTGGGGGAGCGGGAGATGGCCGCGTACTGCGTGCTCGAGCGCATCGAGTACCAGGTCGAGGAGTGCCCGATGGCCGCGGGCAACCGGCACCTCGGCTACAAGGAGACCCTCAACGAGCTCGAGCAGCGCTCGCCCGGCACGAAGGCCGCGTTCCTGTTCGGATTCCTCGAGCGGGCGCACGACGTCCTGGCCCCGAGTGGCCCGGGCGACTCCCCGGAGCGCGGATCGGCGAGCGGCCCGACCGAAGACGGTGACGGCGTGGTGGTCCTGCGTCCGTGCACGCGCTGCGGCTCACCCACACCCACCGAGGTGTGCGCCTTCTGCCGGCTGCGAGCCCGCACGGTGGCCTCGTGAGCCGCGGACCGCTCTCCGCCGGCGACCACGTCCTCCTGCTCGACAGCAAGCGACGCCGCCACCTCGTCGTGCTGCGCGACGACGGTGAGTTCCACTCGCACGCCGGCGTGCTGCGCCACGCGGAGCTCATCGGCGCGGACGAGGGCGTCACCGTGCGCACCTCGATGGGCGCGCGTCTCGTGGCGGTGCGGCCCACCCTCGGCGACTTCGTGCTCGAGATGCCACGGGGCGCGCAGGTGATCTACCCGAAGGATCTCGGCCCGATCCTCGTGCACGCCGACATCTTCCCCGGTGCCCGGGTGCTGGAGTCGGGGGTGGGCTCCGGGGCGCTCACCATGACGCTGCTGCGCGCGCTGGGCCCCCACGGGCACGTGCTCGGCTACGAGATCCGCGACGACTTCGCGGCCCGCGCCCGGCGAAACGTCGAGGCGTTCCTCGGCACCGACGTGCCGCTCGACATCGAGGTGCGCGACGTGTACGCGGGCATCGACGCGTCGGGCCTCGACCGGATCCTGCTCGATCTCCCCGAGCCGTGGCAGGTCGTCGCCCACGCCGAGAAGGCGCTCGTGCCCGGCGGGATCCTGCTCGCGTACCTCCCGACGATCCTCCAGGTGTCGCGGCTGCGCGACGCGCTCGACGAGTCCGCGTTCGGGATGGCCCAGACGCTCGAGGTGCTCCAGCGCACCTGGCACGTCGACGGTCAGTCGGTGCGTCCCGACCACCGCATGGTGGCCCACACCGGGTTCCTCACCTTCGCCCGGCTGCTCGCCCCGGTGGGGTGAGCCCGGCGCGCGGGGCCCGAACCGGCCGCGCGTCCGGTCGATCTCGACGAGCGCTCAGTCGATCTCGATGAAGATGCACTCGCCGGGGCACTCCTCGGCCGACTCGATGGTCGCTTCCTCCATCCCCGGCGGGACGTTGGCGAGGCCTTCGGGGCCGCCCGGGTCGGAGAAGACCTTGTCGCCCTCCTTCACGTAGGCGAGGCCGTCGTCGAGCAACGTGAACACGTCGGGCGCGATCTCTTCGCACAGCCCGTCGCCGGTGCAGAGGTCCTGGTCGATCCAGACCTTCATGCCGTCTCCTCCGTGAATGAGAGCAAGTGGAACAGGAGTTGCCCGATCGCTCGCCGATCGCCGCGAGCCCAGGGTAGTGCACCCCCGCGCATTTCCCAAGCCATCGCCGGATAAATCCGTGGCGCCGACGCGCCGCGCCGTGGTGGGTTTAACGGTGTTGTGTCCTCGGTGTACTACTAGTGCAGTTTACTAGTGTCGTTCTATTGTGTGTTTTAGTGTAG
>BTUT01000341.1:0-4086 GCA_045862935.1 Acidimicrobiia bacterium | reverse complement strand
CCAGAACTACACCTTCGGCGAGCGCGAGACGGCCGACGTGTCGATCGTGAAGACCGACTCGACGGATCCGGTGCTGCCCGGGGCGTCGCTCGACTACTCGCTCGTGGTGTCGAATGCCGGGCCGAGCGCCGCCGCCGGCGTGGTCGTGTCCGACCCGCTGCCCGGCGGCACCGCGTTCGTGTCGGTGTCGCCCGCGGCCGGGTGGTCCTGCACCACCCCTGCACCCGGGGCGCCCGGGACGGTGTCCTGCTCGATCCCGAGCCTGGCCTCCGGCGCGTCCCACACCATCCTCGTCCGGGTGGCGGTCTCGTCGGCGCTGGCCGCCGGCAGCGTGCTCACCAACGCCGTCGCGGTCCGCGCCGACACGGTCGACCCCAATCCCGACAACAACCGCGACATCGAGACCACGCACGTGGCCACCTCCGGCATGGCGGACCTCTCGGTGACGAAGGTCGATCTCGCCGACCCGGTGCAGACGGGACAGGATGTGACCTACTCGGTGGTGGTGACCAACGACGGGCCGTCGAACGCCACCGGCGTGGTGCTGACCGACGTGCTGCCAGCCTCCCTCGTGCTGGTGTCGGCCACGACGACGCAGGGCGCCGGCTGCACCGGCACGGCCACGTTGACGTGCGACCTGGGGACCATTCCGAACGGCAGCGCCGCGACGGTGACGGTGGTGGCGACGGCAACGGCGCCCGGGACCGTGACCAACACCGCGACGGTGACCGGCAACGAGCCCGATCCCAACCCCGACAACAACGAGGCCGCCGAGCCGACGACGGTCGCCGATCCGACCAGTGCGGATCTCTTCGTGGCGAAGGCTGACTCGGCCGATCCGGTTGTTCCGGGCCAGGTGCTGTCCTACACCCTGACGGCCGGCAACCACGGCCCGGCCACTGCCGCCAACGTGACGGTGTCCGACACGCTGCCGGCCGGCGTGACGCTGGAGTCGGTCGCCGCGCCCGCGGGCTGGACGTGTCCTCCGCCGGTGGGCGGCGTCGTGACCTGCACGATCCCGAGCCTGGCCTCCGGCGCGACGGCCTCGATCGTCGTCTCGGTGCGCGTGGACGCCGCAACGCCTTCCGGCACCACGCTCACCAACGCGGTGACGATCACCTCGTCCACGCCGGATCCGAATCCGTCCAACGACCAGGCGACCGAACCGACGACCGTCCTCGCGCCGACCGACGCCGACCTGCTCGTCGTCAAGACGGACGCACCCGACGTCGCGGTTGCCGGCACCAACGTGAGCTACACGCTGCTGGTCACCAACCGCGGGCCGGCCACCGCGACCGCGGTTTCGATCACCGACACGCTGCCTGCCGGCACCAGCTTCGTCAGCGGCAGCGCGGGGTGCAGCGCGGTCGATCCCGTCGTGACCTGCGCCATCGGGACGCTGGCACCCGGAAGCAGCGCCGCCGTGGGCATCCTCATCAGCACGCCGCCCACGCCCGGCGTCATCGACAATACCGCCACGGTTTCGGCCACGGAGCCCGATCCGTTCCCCGGCAACAACACGGACCCCGAGCAGACGACGCTGGTGGCGCGCGCCGACGTGGCGATCGTCAAGACGGGGCCCGCGAGCGTCACGGCCGGGACCCAGTTCTCCTACACCCTGTCGATCGTCAACAACGGGCCATCGGTGGCCGACGACGTCACGGTGCTCGACCCGACGCCGACGGGGTTGACCTTCATCTCCACCGCCGGTGACTGCACGACGGCGTTCCCGTGCGCCCTTGGTGCGCTGGCGCCGGGTGCCACCCGGTCGATCGTCGTCACCTACGAGGTGCCGACCGGCTACACCACCCCCACGCCGGTGACCAACACGGCCACGGTGACGACCACGACGCAGGATACCGATCCGTCGAACAACAGCTCGACGGCCACCTCCACGCTGGCGATCGATGGCGACGTGCGGCTGACGAAGACCGGCCCGGCAACGGCGACCGCGGGTCTCACCGTGAGCTACACCATCGTGGTGACCAACGACGGACCATCGGTGGCCACCGGCGTGGTGGTCTCGGATCCGACGCCTGCCGGACTGGTGTTCGTCTCCACGGCCGGCGCCTGCACGACGGCGTTCCCGTGCGCGCTGGGCTCGATGGCGCCCGGCGAGACGCGCACCATCGTCGTCACCTACCAGGTGCCGCCCGATTACACGGCGCCCGATCCCGTCGTGAACGTCGCGACGGTGTCGGCAACCTCCGGCGACAGCAACCCGGCCAACAACTCGGCGTCGGCGACGACAGCTCTCGGGCCGCCGTCGGCCGATCTCGCCGTCACGAAGGCCGGTCCCGCCACAGCGGTGCCCGGCAGCCAGGTGACCTACACCATCACGGTCACCAACGCCGGGCCGTCGACGGCGACCGGTGTCAGCCTCGCCGATCCGACGCCGCCCGGGCTGGTGTTCGTGTCGACGGCCGGCGCCTGCACGACGACGTTCCCATGCGCCCTGGGAGCGATGGCCCCGGGTGAGGTTCGCGTCATCCAGGCGACGTTCGAGGTGCCGTCCGGTTACACGCTGCCAGACCCGATCGTGAACACCGCCACGGTGTCGTCCTCGACGCCGGATCCGACGCCGGGCAACGACACGGCATCGGCCGAGACGACCGTCGGCGCCGACCTGGTGCTGGTCAAGACCGCCACGCCCTCGCCCGTGGTCGCCGGCGCCATCCTCGAGTACGAGCTGGTGAGCACCAACCTCGGCGGGAGGATCGCCGACAACCTGACGATTGCCGACGCGGTGCCGGCGGGCACGACGTTCGTCTCCGCGTCGATGAGCGATGGCCAGGTCTGCGGCACGCTGCCCGCCGCGGGCGGCACCGGAACGATCCGCTGCACCTGGCCGGGCCAGACGCTGGTGGGCGCGACGCGCACGCTCGTCATCCGCGTCCTCGTGAACTCCGGCCTCGCCGCGGGCGAGACCATCGTCAACACCGCGATCACTTCCAGCGACGTCAACGATCCCGATCCGTCGAACGACACCGCGACGACCAGCACGCCGGTCGTCCAGTCGGCCGACATCGCCGTCGCCAAGTCGGTGGATCAACCCACGCCCAATTACGGCGACGAGGTCACCTTCACGATCGTCGTCTCCAACAACGGGCCGAGCGACGCAACCGGCGTGGTTGTCGTCGACGCCCTGCCGGTCGGGCTCGAGTTCGTCAGCGCGGCCCCTGGCCAGGGCGCCTACGATCAGGGGACGGGCGCCTGGACCATCGGCGCCCTGCCCACCGGCCACTCGACGCAGATGACGCTCACCGCACGCGTGCTGCGGCTCGGCACCATCGTCAACACCGCCACGCGCACGGCGTCCGGCCAGCCGGATCCCGACACCAGCAACAACAGCGGGGCGGCGACGCTCTCGCCGAACCCCGTGGCCGACGTCCGCGTCCACAAGGCGGTCGATCGCGCGCTGCCCAACGTGGGCGACACGATCACCTACACCGTCCAGGTGGACAACGCCGGCCCGAACGACGCCACCGGCGTGGTCGTCAACGACACGCTGCCGGCCGGCCTCGAGCTGGTGAGCGCGACGGTTACGCGTGGCACGTACGATCCCGTCACCGGGACGTGGGTCATCGGGCCGGTAACCGCGCTGGCCCCGTCCACCGAGACGGTGCTGACCATCGTCGCGCGGGTGACGCGGACCGAGCCGATCGTCAATACCGCCAGGAAGACCGTGCAGAACGAGTTCGACCCGGTGGAGCCCAACAACACGTCATCGGTGACGGTGAACGGGCAGGCGGCCGACCTGCAGGTGGTCAAGACCGTGGACGACACCACGCCGCGGCCCGGGCAGACCGTCACCTTCGCGATCGTGGTCACCAACAACGGCCCGAGCGCCGCCGACGACGTGGTGCTGCAGGACGTGACGCCGGCTGGCCTGGCGTTCGTCTCGGCCGACGCCTCGCGCGGGACCTACTCGCCCGTCACCGGCCTGTGGCGCGTCGGCCGCCTCGAGGCATCGGGGTCCGGCGCCACCGCGACCCTGACCGTGTCGGCGACGGTGACCTCCGCCGGGGTGCTCGTGAACACCGCGTCGGTGGTGGGCGCCTCGGTGCCCGACCCGAACCCGTCCAA